>DATAPM010000334.1:0-6655 GCA_036265225.1 Vulcanimicrobiaceae bacterium | reverse complement strand
ACGCCGTCGCGACGATCGGAGACCAATGAACGAGCAAATGGTTCACGCCGCCTTCGGGAGTGCTCGAGAATCCGCGGCCGAGACCGTTGACGACCTGCGTAAAGATGCCGAGATCGACGCCGTTTCGGAAGATAACGTATCGCCACGCAACGATCCAACAGAGCGTCAGCGATAGCCCGAGAAATAGCGCTACGACGAGTGCGTTCCAGAGCGTCTCACGCGCCGGTCGCTTCACGCCGTCCTTGCGGCCTAGCGGACCGTTAGCGGAATCGATCGGGTGACGGCGACGCCGTGCGCGTTGCGCGCGATCACTTGCATGGTGAAGTTGCCGCGTACGAACCACGGCAGCGTGCCGACCTTATAAGCGAGCTCGAAACGGCCGACGCCGGTCTTGTGCAGGCTCATCCCATAGCCGCCGATTCTGGCTTCAACGCTAGCGACGTTGGAGCTCGTTACAACGCTTCCATAGACGTTATCCCCGGGAGCTACCGTCGTCTCGCTGACCTGAACGTCCAAAATCTCCGGGGCTGCGTCGGGCGAGAGGCGCGGAACCGTCTTCACCGGAGTCGGGGTGGCGCTGGGTGCGGGCGACGCGGGCGAAGCGCTTGGAGCGGGCAGGGGAGTCGAAGTTGCTCGAGGCGCCGGGGTGGGCGACGTTTTTGGAGAGGGCACCGCACGGGCCGGCGCCGCGGTGGGCGCCTGCATCCTGGCGGGGGCCGGGGACTGCTCCGGATTGCCCGATTCTGGGCCGTGACTGCAGCCCGCCGCCGCGAGCAAGACGGTAACGGCGAAGACGGCCGGGCGGTAAACGCGCATCGCCGTAGGTTCTCAGGGGCAGACGGTCGTTCCGCTGGGGCAAGCGGGAGCACCTTATGCGTTGAAAGGCGTACGCATGACCGCCCAACCGCGCCCGGTGCTCAGCATCGTCGTTCCGCTCTACAACGAGGCGGGTAACGTTGCGACGCTGCTCGAGCGCCTCGCCGGCGTCACCGAGCGTTTGAACGCGGACGTCGACTGCGAGATCGTCATCGTCAACGACGGCAGCAGTGACGCTACCGCCGCGATGGTGCGCGAGCAGATGTCCAAGCGCCACAATATCGTGCTCGTCAACCTCTCCCGCAACTTCGGGCATCAGCTTGCGGCAACGGCCGGCCTTGAGATCGCCGGCGGCGATGCCGTCGTCCTCATGGACGGCGATCTGCAAGATCCGCCCGAGCTGATCGAGGCGTTCTTAGAGAGATGGCGCGCCGGATACGACGTCGTCTATGCGGTGCGCCGTGCGCGACCCGGCGAGAGCCGCTTCAAGATTTTTACCGCGGGCGCGTTCTACCGTTTGATCAATCGCATGACGAAGATCGCGATACCGCTCGATGCCGGCGATTTCCGTTTGATGAGCCGCCGCGTCGTCGAAGCGCTTCGCCGCTCGCCGGAGCGGCATCGTTTTCTTCGCGGAATGGTGAGTTGGGTCGGCTTCAATCAGACGGCCGTCGAGTACGATCGCGACGTTCGCTACGCCGGAACGACGAAGTACCCGCTGACCAAGATGATCCGCTTCGCGATGGACGGCATTACGTCGTTCTCCGACATCCCTTTGCGGTTTGCTTCGTACCTTGGGTTCACGGTCAGCGCGGCAGCGTTCGTCTACGCGCTGGTGGTTATCTCGTTCAAGCTCTTCAGCCTCAAGCCGCCCGCGTACACGCCCGGCTGGGCCTCCACCATCGTCGCGGTGCTCTTTCTCGGCGGCGTGCAGCTGATGAGTTTGGGAATTCTCGGGGAGTATCTCGGGCGCGTTTACGATGAAGTAAAGGGCCGTCCGCTCTACCTCATTAGCGACATCGAGCGCTCTTGACCTATCGTCCGGTCATAGACCAGTTCGTGACGCCGGTGCCGCTCGATCCGCCGTGGGCGGCGCTCTTTTTTGCCGTCTTTATCGCCGCGGCACTCCTCACGCTGCGGCGGCCGGCCTACGGTCTCGCCGCGCTGCTGCTCACGACGCCCGTCGCCTTCGCGCACGAAGCCATGGGGACTAGCGTCACGCTGCAAAAATGCGTGCTGCTGGGAGTGCTCGCCGGGTTAACGAGCTATGCCGGCTCGATACGGCTGCTCCGGACGCGCGCGGTCCTTCTCTTGCTTGGCACGCTCGTACTTTATGTAGCCGCCAACGCATTGACACTGATTCACGCGATTCACTACGGGCCGGTCTTCCGGGAAACGCTCAAGATCGTGGAGTATGGCGCACTTTTCGTCGCGGCATGCGTTTGCTACACTCTCGATCGCGACGACGTGCCGGCGCTGCAGGCAATCGCGATCGCGATGATCGGCGTTGCGATCAGTGCGCTTGCGCAAGAGATTGTCGGCGCGCACTCGGGATTATATATCGGTGCGGCAATCGTGCCCCGCATTTCGGGACTCCTCGAGGGGCCCAACCAGCTCTCCGCTTACTGCGAAATTTCCGTCGCGGCGCTCGGATCGTGGGCACTCGTTCGCCGCCGGCCGATCGTTGACGTTGCGCTTCTGCTGGCCGTCTGCGCGGACGTGCTCACCTTCTCTCGGGCCGGCCTCTTTGGGCTGATCGTCGCGATCGTAACGCTATGCGTCGTCGGCGGAGCGCGAGCGTGGCCGGCCCTACGGCCCGTGGCTATTGGTGCGGCGGCCGGAATCGCCGGTTCCGCCTGGTGGGTGATTTACGCGCACACGCCGGCGGTGCTGCGCCTCTCGCTGCAGCCGAGCCTCTACGCCGGCGGCGTCGGAAACCGCAGCGAGTTATGGGCGGCGGCGTGGCGCATGTGGCGCGCCCATCCGCTCTTTGGCGTCGGTGCCGGGAACTTCGAGCTCGAGCTGCCGCGCTACGGTGTCTTCGGCGTGCGCACGCATGCCAATAGCTGGTACATCCAGTCGCTCGCCGAGGGCGGAATCGTGCTCTTCACGGCGACGTTGGCATTAGTCGCGGCGAGCATCGCCGCATTTTTGCGCAAACCGATCCTAGCGCGCTTGCGCGACGGTTCGCCGTGGGTCGTCGCCGCGCTGGCGGCGAGTCTCGCCTTAGCGTTCCACCAAGTCGTCGACTATCTCGTCTTCTATCCCAAGGTCGCGGCCGCGTGGTGGCTGCTGCTCGGCATCGGTGCGGCCGCGATGAACGACCGAACGTGAGCGCCGCAGCCCAGCCGCTCGTCGTTGTCACCGAATGGGGCGCGCGCGGTGCGGTGCTGTTGGGATTACTGCTGCTCGTGCTCGGTTTTGCCGCCCTCATCTATCGTTACGTGCTGGCGCGTTCGCGCCCGCCGCCGTTTAGGGCAACAATAGCGATCGCCGCCGCCGGACTGCTTGCCGCATTCTTTTCTCCCATACTTTTCTCCAGCGACGTGTACGCATACGCCGCGTATGGCGAACTGGCGCGCCTCGGCGCCAATCCGTACGCATTTGCCCCATCGTCGCTCGCAAAGGACGCGCTGATAAGCGCGGCCGCGTGGCAATGGAGCGGAACGCTGCCGATATGCGTCTACGGACCTGCTTTCGTCGCGCTCGCGAAAGCGTTCGTCGTTTTGCTTGCGCCCCTGGGGATGCTCGCGCAACTCAACGGGTTGCGCGCCGCTGCGTCGGTGAGTTTTTTGCTGTGCGGACCGCTCGCTTTTGTTGCCTACACGGGTAGCCGCAGCGCCCGCCTTCGCTCGGTTGCGACGATCTTACTCAATCCCGCGGCAATCTGGTGCGCCGCGGAAGGACACAACGACGCGATTGCGCTCTGCGTCGTGCTGGCAGGGTTCGCGTTGGTGCGGCGCCGGCTCGGCGCCGCCGGTGCTTTCCTCGCCGCGCTCGCCGCGCTGATCAAACTGCCCGGTGCAGCCGCTGCGGCCGGGCTCTCCCTGGTAGACCGGCGTGCCCGCATCGGCGCCATCGCCGGGCTCGCGATCGCCGCCGCCTTTTCCGTTCCGCTCTTTGCCGGCGTCGCGACCCAACTCGCGCCGCGCGGCCACTACGCTCCGCAAGCCTCGTTGCAGGCGGTCTTTGCCCCGCTCGGCCTTGCCATAGCGCTGCCGGCGGCCGCCGTTGTAGCCACCGTGCTCGTCGCCGCGGGCACTCGGCGATTGCGCCGCGAGCAGCCGGACGGATGGGTCTGGGTTGGTCTTGGTGCGTGGATGCTGGTACCGAACCCCTACCCGTGGTACGGCCTTTGGCTGCTTGCCCTCGCGGCAATCGCGCCGCAATCTCGAGGCGGCCGCGCCGCCGTGCTGCTCTCATTAACCGCGCTGCTGCGCTACGCGCCCGACGCGATCGCGATGCCGCCGGCCGGCCCGCAAGTCGCGCTGGGTCTGCTCGCAACCCTGCCGTTGGTCGCGCTGCTGCCACGCCGTCGCCATCGTTTCTTCGCACGGCCTGTTATAATGAGCGACCCGTGACCGTCGAGACCCTCGATACGCTCGCAACCCGCACCCGCGCCGACGAGCTGCTCGCTGCCGTAACCGAATCAAACCGCGCCTGGGAGGGCACGGTCGAGCGCTTGCGCTCGCTGCGCCGTTTGAGCGGCCGCAAACCCGGCGCCTGCGCGCTGCACGAGACGATTGCAGCGGCACGGCCGGCAATGCTCGCCGCGCTTGCCCGGGCCTTGGGCGGTACGTTCCTGGTTATCGTTCCCACGCCCGACGCGGCCGAACGAAGTTTCGCCGACCTCCTCTACTATCTCGGCGAACAGAACGATCGCGTAGCGTTGCTGCGCTCGCGCGAAGAGGGCGCGGGAGCCATCGAAAGCCCGTCGGAGACCAGCGCGCGCACGACGCTGCTGGCCGACTTGACTGACGGATTGCCGCGCATCGTATTGGCGCCGGTCGCCGCGGCGCGGCAGCACGTTATGCCGCGCCGCCAATTCGATGCGACGCGTTTCGAGCTGCAAACCGGCGACGAAGCCGGTTGGGAGAACGTTCAGCGCCGCCTCTTCGAGCTCGGCTACGAGCGCTGCGACGTCGTGAGCGCCGTCGGCGAGTATGCGGTGCGCGGCGGCATCGTCGATCTCTTTGCCGCGACCGCCGACGCGCCGGTGCGAGTCGACTTCTTCGGCGACCGCATCGAATCGATGCGCGAGTTCGCGATCGAGTCGCAGCGCAGCAGCAATGCCGTCGATCGCCTCTCCATCGCTCCTTGGGCCGATCGCGTCGAAGACGCGACCGGAACGATCTTCGAGTACCTGCCTCAAACGGCCGTCGTCGTGATGGAAGAGCCGGCGACCATCGGCGCCGTCGCGCAAGCACTCGATGACGAGCGCGCGCGCGAGCGCCATACGCTTTCGGCCGAGGAGAGCGCCGGTCCGGACTTGCTGGAGCGCGCCGGCGTTGCGCCGATTTCGCTCCATGAAGCCGGCGAGCAGATCGCCGCGTATGCAACGCTCGTGCTTCCGGGCGGAATCGAGTCGCAAGACGGGCAACCGTGGGTTCCGCCGATTCTCGAGTCACTCGTCTTTGAATCGCTGCCGGTCGAGCACTTCAACCGACAGATCTCACTCTTCTCGGAAGCGATGCGCGAGTGGACGGCGGCCGGCGAGAACGTCTTTATCGTCAGCGCGGCGGTATCGCGTACGATCGATCTCCTTCGGGCCGCGGGCATCGAGGTCGGAGCGTACGGTCGCGGCGGCGTGCACGTCGAGCACGGCTCGATTGAGGCCGGTTTTCGAGTACCGGGCGCGTGTTTGCGCGTGCTTGGCGACCGCGAGATCTTCGGCGCACCTCCCAAGCGCGTCAAGATGCGCGCGCTCAAAGAGGGCGTGCCGGTTACCCTGGCCGACCTGCGCGTCGGCGATTACGTCGTGCATGCGGTTCACGGAATCGGCCAATACCTCGGTCTTCGCGCCGAAACGATTCTCGGCGCTACGCAAGACTATCTCGACCTGCGCTACGCCGGCAGCGATCGGATGCTCGTGCCGGTCACGCAAATGCATCAAATTGCGAAGTACTCGGCGGCCGAGGGTCAGAGCCCGCGTCTCTCCAAGATGGGCGGTGCCGACTGGGCTCGCACCAAGACGCGAGTCTCGGAGTCGTTGGCGAAAATCGCCGATCATCTGGTCGAGCTCTACGCCGAACGAGAGATGTCCCGCGGATACGCCTTCGGCCCCGACACCACGTGGCAGGCGGAGATGGAAGAAGCCTTCCCTTACGAGCCGACGCCCGATCAACAGAAAGCCTTCGAGGCGGTCAAGGGCGACATGGAGCGCGCACGTCCGATGGACCGCCTGATCTGCGGCGACGTAGGTTACGGCAAAACCGAAGTTGCGATGCGCGCCGCGTTTAAAGCGATTGCCGACAAGAAGCAAGTGGCCGTCTTAGTGCCGACGACGCTGCTGGCCGATCAGCACTATCGCAACTTCAGCGCGCGCTTCGGCGCGTTCCCGGTTCGAGTCGAAGAGCTCTCGCGCTTTACCCCCAAGGCCGATCAAAAGCGAATCGTGCGCGACCTGGCCGAGGGTAGAGTGGATGTCGTCATCGGTACGCACCGCTTGCTGCAAAAGGACGTAGCCTTCGCCGATCTGGGCTTAATCGTTGTGGACGAGGAGCAGCGCTTCGGCGTCATGCACAAGGAGCGTCTGAAAGAGTACCGCTCGAGTGTCGACGTCTTAACGCTCTCCGCGACGCCGATTCCGCGCACGCTGCACATGTCGCTCGCCGGACTG
>DATAPM010000333.1:0-2057 GCA_036265225.1 Vulcanimicrobiaceae bacterium | reverse complement strand
AACGGCGGCGCCGACGGCATCGATTGGACCGACGTGCAAACGACGAAGCATATGGCTTTCGGCACCATGCCCGGCAACGCGTATTATCCGTATACCTATGCCGACTCAACCGCAGTGCTCGCCGGAAGCTGGGGCAGCAACCAAACCGTTCGGGCGACGCTCTCGGTTCCCAATGCGTCGAATCAATACGGAGTCTTTGAAGAAGTCGAGCTGCGCGTGCGCACCAGCATCGTCGCCCACAGCATCGCGGGATACGAGATCAACTGCAGCGTCAATACGCGCGATGCGTACGCGCAGGTCGTCCGTTGGAACGGCCCATTGGCAAGCTTCACCGAGCTCGACGGCGCCGGCATCGGCTGCGCCGACGGCGACGTCTTGAAGGCGACGGTCGCCGGCAAGAACGTCGCGACGATAACGGTTTACAAGAACGGCGTGCAGATACTCTCCGTTACCGATCGTTGCGCGCCGATTAGAACGGGAAACCCCGGCATCGGATTCTTTCTGGAAGGCGCTACGGGTTTAGACGCGGAGTACGGTTTTCGCGACTTTCGCGCGAGCGGTTCGGGAAAGTAAGCCGCTTATACCAGCCTCATATACGTAACTTGGGCGACGGCGCACAACGTACCGTCCTCGCGCCACAGATTGGCGACGACCGGGACCAGCGTTCGCCCCGCTTTGATCGCCTGCGCGAAGAGCTTGACGTCGCTGCGCGCCGGCGCTAAAAAACGGATACTCATATCGGTAGTCGTGATGCGGCTATCGGGCCCCCACAGCGTTAGCGCGACGATCGCAGCGGCCGAGTCGCCCGCCGTCATCAACAGTCCGCCGTGAAACGAATCGAAGATTCCGTCGAACGCTTTGTTTCGCGCGACGGTGCACTCAAAAGACCCTACGCCGAGCCGTTCCTCTGAGAATCCGAGGCTGGTGAAGATTGGTATCGAACGCATGCGCGCGCGAATTTCCGCTTCCGCCGCCGGATCGAGCGGCTGAAGTTCGCCCGCGTACCGAGCCAGCAGCAGTCCGGACGGCTGGCCCTTATCGTGGGCCATAGAACGAGCATTGATGGCCGTCTGGATCGCGGAAGTTTACGGCCCAGCTATCCCCGTTGATGGCGCGGGGCTCGTTGGCGAAGTCGATGCGGACTTTTAGCGACTCGTAGGTCGCGGTTACGCTCTCCACGGCGAATACGCACTCGTGCGTCGCGGGTCCGGAGCCCGCCGCCTGGAGAACGCCGGTTACGATCAGCGTCGTTGCGCCGGTATCGAAGAAGACGAAGTTCTCAACGCGTCCGGTGACGGTCAGCCCGAGCACGTCGCGATAAAACGCGACGGCGCGCTCGAGGTCTCCCGAGCCCAGCATCGTCAGTGCAAGCTTTGTGGTGCCCATGCCGGCTACTTTTGAGCAAGAATCGGATGGCACCCGCCGGCAGCGTCCGCTACGCTTGTGGCATGCAATATCTGCCGATTCCTAATGCGATCGCCGCCGAAGCCCGCGCGACGCTGAGAGACCGCTTTGACCACCGGCTCGAGGTGACGCATCAGGCCGCACCGTGCCGCTCCTGCTTGCGAATCTCACGCGAGCCGGAGGAGCTGATTCTGCTTTCGTACCAGCCGTTGCCCGATCGCGTTCCATACGCCGAGGTCGGACCGATTTTCATCCACGCAGGCGAATGCCGTCCCTACGACGAGGCCGAGTCATTTCCCGCGGACTTCGCAGAGCGCCGGCTCGTTTTGCGCGCCTACGGAGACGCCGGAGAGATAGTCGACGCAGTAGTGGCGGCGCCGGGCACCGCTCCCGATCGCGCGGCACGTTTTTTTTGAAGACGAACGCGTCGTGGAAATTCACGTGCGTCACGAATCGTATACCTGTTTTGATTTCAAAATCGTCAGGTCGTGACAACCCGGGAGCCGCGCTTCTGCCGTCGAATCGCAACGCCGTGCGTGAAGTTTTCGCCACGGTGTCCGGCTGGCTTGGCGAACGGCGAACGTTCGCCTTGGCGACGCTGGTCGCGCTGCGGGAAGCGGCGGCCATGTCGCAGGCGGTCTTCGCCCGGGTGT
>DATAPM010000332.1:0-12648 GCA_036265225.1 Vulcanimicrobiaceae bacterium | reverse complement strand
ACTCGAGTCCGCACCAACGCAGCGCCTCGAGGATGACACGCTCGCTCTCGGCCGTGCTGCGGGCGCGATCCGTGTCCTCGATGCGCAACACGAACTCGCCGCCGTGGGCGCGCGCGAAGCAATAGTTAACCAATGCGACATACGCCGTGCCAACGTGCGGATCGCCGGTCGGCGACGGCGCGACGCGGGTGCGAACCTTATCCAACCAGGGCTCTTCGCATACCGCATTCGCGCTGTACGAAGTCGATGATCTGCTGCAGCGGGGCGCCGGGGGTAAAGATTTCGCGCACTCCGAGTTCCTTAAGCCGCAGCGCGTCTTCCGCCGGAATCGTTCCGCCGCCGAAAAAGACGATGTCGCCGGCGTTCTGCGCCCGCAACTGCTCGACGACCAGCGGGAAAAGCGTCATATGCGCGCCGGAGAGAATCGACAAGCCGATGCCGTCGGCATCCTCTTGAATCGCGGTCTGGACGATCTGCTCCGGCGTCTGGAAGAGGCCGGTGTAGATGACCTCCATTCCCGCATCGCGCAAAGCGCGCGCGATTACTTTGGCTCCGCGGTCGTGCCCGTCGAGGCCGGCTTTAGCGACGACGATGCGTAAGGGCCGCTCGTTCATTTCTTTGCTCGTTGAGATGCCGGCTGAGATGCAACGCTTCCTCCAGCTTAACTTTTACCTCTGAAAGCGTGCGGCGCATCCGATAGAGTTCGATCTCCGTCCGGCAGCGCAGGTTGTGTTTGTGACGGCTCATCGGTTTGCTAGAGTACCGCCTTCTCAATGTAGCGCCCGTAGACCGCCGCCATCGCTTCGACGATCTCGCCTTCGGTGCAGTACGCATTGACGCAGTCTATGAGATGCGGCATCAGGTTATCTTTCGGATCGCGGCAGGCTGCCTGCAGGCGCTCCAGCGCCGGACCGACGGGGGCCGCATCACGCGTTTCGCGCACCGACTGCACCGACCGCGCCTGAGCGCGCTCGGTCTCTTCGGTTATCTTGAGCAAGTCGGACGGCTGCGTCTCGTCTTCGCGCACGAACGCGTTCACTCCAACGATAACGCGGTCTTTGGTCTCGATCGAACGCTGATAGCGGTAGCTTGCCTCGGCGATCTCGCGCTGGAAGAAACCGGCCTCGATGGCTTCGATGACGCCGCCGTATTCGGCGATCTGCGCGAAGTACGATTCGGCTTGACGCTCCATCTCGTCGGTCAGCGCCTCGACGAAATAGGACCCGCCGAGCGGGTCTACGACGTTTGTGACGTTGGTCTCGTAGGCGAGGACTTGCTGCGTGCGCAAAGCGATCTCGACCGACTTTTCGCTGGGCAGCGCCAGGACTTCGTCCATCGAGTTGGTGTGCAGCGATTGGGTTCCGCCGAGCACCGCCGCCATCGCTTCGAAGGCAACGCGCACGATGTTGTTCTCGGGCTGCTGTGCGGTGGCGCTGCAGCCGGCCGTCTGCGTGTGAAAACGCAACTGCCACGAGCGCGGGTTGCGCGCGCCGTACTTCTCGCGCATATGCCGCGAGTAGATGCGCCGCGCCGCCCGGAACTTGGCGATCTCTTCGAAGAAGTCTATGTGCGAGTTAAAAAAGTACGAAAGGCGCGGCGCGAACGTGTCGACGTCCATGCCGGCGGCCATGCAGGCCTCGACGTAGGCGAAGCCGTCGGCCAACGTAAAGGCCAGCTCCTGCGCCGCCGTCGATCCGGCTTCGCGAATGTGGTAGCCGGAGATCGAGATCGTATTCCACTTCGGCATCTCGCGGGTACAGAAGTCGATCATATCGACGATGATGCGCATGTGCGGACGCGGCGGGAAGATCCACTCCTTTTGCGCGATGTACTCTTTGAGAATGTCGGCTTGAATCGTGCCGCCGAGCTTGGCGCGCGGGATTCCCTTCTTTTCGGCCGCGGCGACGTATTGGGCCAGCGCAATGCAGGCCGGGCCGTTGATCGTCATCGAGGTGGTGATGTCGCCCATATCGATGCCGTCGAAGAGCACCTCCATGTCGGCAAGCGAATCGATCGCCACGCCGCACTTGCCGACCTCGCCACGCGATTGCGTCGCGTCGGAGTCGTAACCCATCAGCGTCGGCATGTCGAAAGCAACCGAGAGCCCGTGCTGACCCTGCTCGAGCAGGAAGTGATAGCGCTCGTTGGTCTGTGCGGCCGTCCCGAAGCCGGCGAATTGGCGCATCGTCCATAGACGGTCGCGATAGCCGTTGCGATGGATGCCGCGCGTATACGGATATTCTCCGGGCGGCGCAGTATCGGCCGCAACGGAGTCCGGCGACTCGTAGACGACTTTTAGCGGAACGTCGGAAATCGTCCGGTCGACCGCACCGGAACCCGGGCCGTGCCGCGCCCAGTGCCCGCTCGGGCGCTCGATCATCTTGGCCATAGCGGCCGAGTTTTTCGACGCCAGGGGCTATTCTCCCTAAGAGAGGCCCAGTGACGAGAGAACGCGATCGGCCGCTTCGTAGGGATCTATGCCGGCACGCGCATCGTTTTGCAGCTCAAGATCGAGTCGCCGCTCCAGCCGCCCGAGCGCGAGCTGGCGCACTTGGTGCACGAACGCGTCGCGGCGCCGTCGCTCGATTTCGCCCGTTTCGTTGAGATAAGCCATATGGCGCTCGACGGCGTTCCAGAGCTCGTCGACGCCGTCTCCGGAGAGCGCTTGCGTCGCCACCAGCTCGGGGACCCAACCGGTAAACTGCAGCATCTCCATCATCGAGCGGATCTCGCGGCGCAGCTGGTCGGCCATCGGGTGGTCCGACTTGTTGACGACGAAAACGTCGGCGATCTCCATGATGCCGGCTTTGAGAACCTGAATTGAATCGCCACTGCCGGGCTGCAACGCCACCAGCGTCGTCTGGGCCAGCTCCGCAACGGCAACCTCGCTCTGTCCCACCCCGACCGTTTCGATGACGATCACATCCAGACCGAAGGCATCCATGAGCATAACCGCGTCTGCCGTCGCGCCGGAGAGTCCGCCGAGATGACCGCGGCTGGCCATCGAACGAATGAAAACCAACTCGTCGGTAAAGTGCTCGGCGAGGCGAATACGATCGCCCAACAACGCACCGTGCGAGAACGGTGAGCTGGGGTCCACCGAAACGACGCCGACGCTCTTATCCAGTGCGCGCGCCTTACGCACCAGGCCCGAGGCAAGCGTCGACTTGCCGACGCCGGGCGGCCCGGTGAGGCCGATGGTCATCGCTCGGCCGGTCTTGGCAAATAGCGCGCGCACCAGCTCGCGGCCACGTCCCGATTCGGCGTGCGAGATCGCGCGCGCGAGCGCGCGCGGCTTGCGCGCTTGGAAATCGCGTAGCAGCTCGGCGTAGGCGGTCAAAGCTCCTCTCTCTTAGCATTAAGCAAGAGCGGACCTTCCTCGAAGCCAACTAGTCGCGCAGTGAAGTCGTTCGCATCGCGTTGTGCGGCGCTCTTGACGCTCGGCGCCGTCGTCGCGTTTGCAAGGCCGCAAGCCGCGCCGGCCGAGACGCTCGTGGTCCCGCTGACCGGCAAGCGGGTCCGCGACATCAAGACCGAGGCGCTTTTTCACACCCTTATGCGCGACTTCTTCTTAGAAGACGACGCCACCACGTACGTGCAGACCGGCGATATTCCGGCGATGTGGCTACGCGATTCTTCCGCGCAGACGATCCCCTACATACGTTATCAGGCGGCCTTTCCGGTGCTGCGCGAGCGCTTCGTCGGCGTGATCCATCGCAACGCTCGCAACGTAATCACCGATCCTTACGCCAACGCGCTTACCGCCGACTACGGCGTCTGGGAGCGTAAGTGGGAAGTCGATTCGCCGGCCTGGCTCGCCGTGCTCGCTTCGGTTTACTGGCGCTCGACGCGAGACCGCACCGTCTTCAGCAAAGACCTGCACCGCGCGCTGACGTCGATCGTTGCGACTTATCGCTGCGAAGAGCGTCATCGCGAGTGCAGCCACTACCGATATCCGCAGAGGACGTATAGCGATCCGAATTTCAACGAAGCGACCGGGTTGATCTGGAGCGCCTTCCGGCCGTCCGACGATGCGGTTCGCTATGCGTTCAACGTTCCTGCCAACGCGCTGGCGGTGGTCGCGCTTCGCGACATCGTGCAGCTCGCGCAAGAAGGCTACGGCGACACCCGTCTTGCGGAAGCGGCCCAATCGGTCGGCGCGAGCGTACAGCTTGGGATCGAGCGCTACGGGCGATTCTATAATACCGACCGGCACGTCTGGATGTACGCTTACGAAACCGACGGCTACGGACATTACAACCTCATGGACGACGCCAACATTCCCAATCTCACGACGCTGCCGTATATCGACTGGTGCTCGGCATTCGACGCGACCTATTTGGCCACGCGCAAATTCGCTTTGAGCATGGACAATCCGTACTATTTTTCCGGGCGTTACGCGCAAGGGCTCGGCAGCCCGCATACGCCGTACGGTTTCGTCTGGCCGCTCGGCATTATCGGACGCGCCCTCACCGCGACGTCGTCCATAGAAGTCGCGACGGCGATCACGACGCTGGCCGAGACCGACGGCGAGAGCGGATTGATCCACGAAAGTTTTTATCCCGACGGCTATTGGCGATACACGCGCGACGAATTCGGCTGGGCCAACGCCTTGGGCGCCGAATTATTCTTCCGCAGCCTGGCCGGCGATTCGGCCACCCAATTCGCCTGGGGCGGACCGATTCTGCCCTTCCAAGTCCGCTCGACGACCCCAACGCTGGTGCCCTATATCACCCAGATTCAAAATGCGGCCGAACTCGATGCGACGCTCGGGAGACTTCTGCATTCGACCGGCGGCGTAATTCCTCGCCGGCCCTAACGCGGCAAACCGCTATGGTAAAACACGCAAGGGAAGCCGCCTAGGCTTTCGCCAAGCTTGGTCTTATGGATCAGGGGTATTATCGCTATCCGTCGATAGCGGGCGACCGCATCGTCTGCGTTTGTGAGGACGATCTTTGGGCCGTCCCGGCGAGCGGTGGCGACGGCGTGCGCTTGACGGTCAGCTTTGGAAGCTGTTCCTTTCCGCGCATCTCGCCGGACGGCGCGTGGATTGCTTTCATCTCTACGGATGAGGGAAATCCCGAGCTCTACGTGATGCCGTCGCGCGGCGGCGAACCGCGCCGCCTCACGTTTCTCGGCGCTACCCTCGCCCAGACGATCGGCTGGAGTGCCGACGGCAGCGAGATTTATTTTTGCGCGAATCCAACGACCTGGTACGAGGGTGAAACGCGACCCTTCGCGATCCCCCGCGAGGGGGGTACGCCGCGCGAGTTGAATCTGGGACACGCTCGCTCGCTCGGTTTCGGGCCGGACGGGCGCATGGTTATTGGGCGTAACGCCGCCGACCCGGCGCGGTGGAAGCGCTACCGCGGCGGCACTGCCGGCGAGATTTGGGTCGATGCAGTCGGCAGCGGTATCTTCTCGCGACTTCCCCTGCCCGACGGAAATCCGTGTTGGCCGATGTGGATCGGCGATCGAATTTACTTCTTGTCGGATCACGAGGGCATCGGAAACGTCTACTCGTGTGGGCTGGACGGCGGTGAGTTGCGCCGGCACACCAACGAGAACGAGTATTACGTTCGTTTTCCTTCCACCGACGGCAAGCGCATCGTCTACTCCAACGGCGGCACGATTTCGTTTTACGACATCGCCGCCGACGCGGTCTCGCCGGTCGAAGTGCATACGCACTCGACCGCACCGCAAACGGTGCGTCGTTTTGAAAATGCAGCCGAGTCGCTCGAGGGATTCGCGCCGCACCCCGACGGCACACAGCTCGCCTTCGTTTCGCGAGGACAGCAGTTCACGATGCCGCTCTTCGAAGGCGCGGTGACGCGGCATGGCTCGGGAAGCGGGGCGCGGACGCGCCTGACGCAGTGGCTCGCCGACGGAGAGCACCTCGTCTACGTTACCGACGTCAACGGATACGAACAGATCGGCGTCTGCCGCGCCGACGCGTCGAGCGAAGCGAAGCTCGTCACGAGCGGCGATGTCGGGCGCGTTACCGACCTGGTCTGCTCGCCTTCGGACCGCGTCGTGGCCTTCGCCAATCACCGCCACGAGCTCTGCCTTCTCGATCTCGACGATGGGAACGTACGCGTGGTCGACACGTGTCCGACGCACCGAATCGAGGAACTCGCATTCTCACCGGACGGACGTTTCGTCGCTTACGTGTGGTGGCCGGCGCAAGGAACCTCGATCATCCGCGTGGTTAAAGTCCGCTCGGGTAAAGTGCACGACATCACTTCGGCACTCCGCATCGATCGCTCGCCGGTTTGGGATCCGGACGGCAACTATCTATACTTCATCTCGACGCGCGACTTCAATCCCGTGTACGACGCGCTGCAGTTCGATTTGAGCTTCCCGCAGGCGAGTCGCCCGTTTGTCGTCACCTTGCGCGACGACGTGCCGTCGCCGTTCGTCCCCAAACCCAAGCCGATCCATCACGAGCATACGCGCGAACGCGAACGCTCGAATCACAAACCCGAGAAAATGCAGGACGTTTCGATCGACTTCGACGGCATCAGCGGGCGCGTGCTCGGCTTCCCGGTAGACGAAGGCGAATACGGTCAGATCGTCGCCGCACGCGAGCGCGCCCTCTTCACGCGTTTTCCGGTCAAGGGAATCAAGCCGGTGCGCCGCGAGGATCTCGACAGCGAAGGCCACGGCACGCTGCTCGCCTACGACTTCGACCAGCAGCGACTGGCGACGCTCGCCACCGAAGTCGACGAGGTCGAGATCGGCCGCGACGGACGCACCCTGGTCTACCGCTCGCGCGACCGTTTGCGCGCCATCGACGCCCTCAGCGATCTGCCCGAAGAAGGCGACGAACAGAAGCCGCCGCCCGAACCGGGGCGCCGCAGCGGCTGGATCGAGCTCGAGCGGGCCAGCGTGGAGATCGTTCCGCGCGACGAGTGGTCGCAGATGTATCGCGAAGCCTGGCGGCTCCAGACCGAACAGTTCTGGGTCGAAGACATGAGCGACATCGACTGGGATCGAGTCTTCGACCGCTATGCCGCCGTACTGCCGCGCGTTCGCACGCGCGGTGAGCTCTCCGATTTAATTTGGGAGATGCAGGGCGAGCTCGGTACCTCCCACGCCTACGAGTGGGGCGGCGATTATCGCGAGCCGCCACAGTATCAGCGGGGCTTTCTCGGCGCGGACTTGCGCTGGGACGAAGATCGCGGGGGATACTGCATCGACCGCATCTATCGTGGCGACTCTTGGAACCGCGAGCACGATTCGCCGCTGGCCGAACCCGGTCACGACGTACACGAAGGCGACTGCATCGTTGCCATCGGCGGAAAACGGCTCTCGCGCGACGTGACGCCGGATCGCCTGCTGGTCAACGCGGCCGGACGGAATATCTCGGTGACGCTGCGCGCACGGAAAAGCGAAGAACGAACGGTGCTCGTCACGGCTCTCGCGAGCGAAGCGGCGCTGCGTTATCGCGCTTGGGTCGAAGCCAACCGCAAACTCGTGCACGAACGCACCGGCGAACGCGTCGGCTATCTTCACATCCCCGACATGGGGCCGTGGGGCTTCTCCGAGTTTCATCGCGGTTACCTCAGCGAGTTCGACCGTAAGGGCCTCATCGTCGACGTCCGTTACAATCGCGGCGGACACGTCTCGCCGCTGCTGCTCGAGAAGCTGGCGCGCAAGCGCGTCGGTTACGACACGCCCCGCTACGGCGCGCCGGTACCCTATCCGCCGGAATCCGTCGGCGGTCCGATCGTCGCGCTTACCAATCAGTTTGCCGGTTCCGACGGCGACATCTTCAGCCACTGCTTCAAACTCTACAAGCTCGGACCGCTCGTCGGCAAGCGGACGTGGGGCGGCGTCATCGGCATCGATCCGTACCATCATCTCGTCGACGGCACGTTGACGACGCAGCCTGAGTTCTCGTTCTGGTTCGTCGACGTCGGCTGGCGCGTGGAGAATTACGGCACCGATCCCGATTACGACGTAGACATTCCGCCGCACGATTATCGCGACGGCAAGGATCCGCAGCTGGAGCTCGCCTTTCAGTTAATGGACCGCGCACTCGAAGGATACGTCGAGGTGCGGCCGGACCTCTCGACGCGGCCATCGTTACCGTTGCCGACGCTCGCTTAATCGCGGCGCGCCTCGCGCCGGTCGCCGCATTCGTCGTACCGGCTGCCGTCTTTGCGGTAAGCGCGTCGTGGGAACCTGCCTCGTGGGATACTGCCGAGCTGCAGGGCGTCCCGTATATCCTGGGCATCACGCATCCTACGGGCTTCCCGCTCTACGTGATGCTCGGCTACGTGTGGTCGCATGCCGTCGCAATTTCCACCGTCGCTTGGCGCATGAACGCGATGAGCGGGATCGCCATCGCCGTCGCTTGCGTCGCCGCGTACGGAACTGCCCGCCAGTTCGGCGCGACCCGCGCCATCGCGCTTCTGGCAACGCTGTGGTTTGCTTTTTCGCGTAACGTTTGGGCGCACGCCGCGCGCGCCGAAGCCCAGGATCTCGCCGTAATGTGCGGCACGCTGGCGATCTATCTCTTCGTGCGCTGGATGCGCGACGGAAACGATCGCCGGTTCCTGGCGGCCTTCGCGCTCTGTGGGCTCGCAATGGCGGCTCATCCCAACGCATTGTGGATTCTACCGGGACTCGTCGTGGGAGTGGCGATCGCGCAGCGCCGCCCTTCGGCGCGGCTGATCGCCGCAGGACTCGCGCTTTGCGTCGCGGGGCTCGCGCCCTATCTGTATCTGCCGCTGCGCTCGGCGTACGTCGTTACCCATCATCTCGACCCCGCGGCTGCGCTGCCCGGCGCCGGCGGCGGAATCTTTTGGAACTACAACAATCCCAGCTCGTTGAGCGGCTTGGTGCGCGAAGTTACCGGAAGCGATACCCAGAGCGCCGAGTATTTGCTGGCGGCATTCAATCCGATTCACGTCCGCGACGCGGTGTGGACCTTCGTCGTAACAATTCACGAACAATACGGCGTGGCCGTTACGTTGTTGCTCGCCGGCGGTTTGGTCGCCGCATGGCGGCGCGATCGGCGCGCGACGCTCGTGTTGGTTACGGCGTGTTTAGCCGGCCTACTCTTCTCGGTCACGTATCCCAACGAAAGCGATGTTAGTCGCTACCGGCTGCTCGTCTCATGGCTGGTGGTTCCACTACTCGGCGCGCTGACGCCGTCGCCGCTTACCCGGCGCGATGCAGTCCTGACCTGGATTCTGGCGCTCTTTCTGGCGACCGGAGCCGCATTCGCCTTCGCGGCGCAGAGCGGCTTTCTTCACCATTCTTCGGGCGAGAACGGCCGCTGGACGATCCAGGCGGTTGAGAATCGCGTGCCCGCCGGAAGCGTTGTCGTAGCGGACTGGCTAGATGCGACGTCGCTGGCCTACGGCGCCTACGTAGACGGCTCGCTACCCGGGAGAATCGTCCTCTCCGACGACAAAATGCGCCTCGCCCTCTACCGGCGATGGGCCCGCCAAGTGCGTGTTTTCGTGCTGGTCGATCCTCACGACGCTATCGCACTTCCGGGCGCGCGCGACTTCGCTCGCCTGGACGATTACCACGAGATCTACGAGGCGATGCCGTGAGGTCGCTACGCATCGTCCCACTCGCGCTGGGACTTGACTTCCGGTTCGCACGTGGGGAATATTGGGTAAATAACCTATCGGTCCAAGAGTAAATATTATACCATCCAATCCTGCTGCCAAAAGTGCTCTGGGCCATCCATTAATCCACGAGAGGTATTCGATGAGCGCGAACGGACAGGTTTCTTCGATTCCAGATCGCTGGGCCGGCGACGCCCGATGGAATGGAATCGAGCGCCGCTACTCGGCCGATGCGGTACGCCGCCTCCAGGGTAGCATCGTCCCGGAGCAGACTCTGGCGCGCATGGGCGCGCAGCGGCTCTGGCGCGACCTTCAAGGCGATGCGCCGGTTACCGCACTGGGAACGCTGAGCGGAAATCAGGCAGTCCAAGCTGCCCGGGCTGGTCTTCGCGCGCTGTACTGCAGCGGCTGGCAAGTCGCCGCGGACGCAAATCTGGCCGGTCAAATGTACCCCGACCAGAGCCTTTATCCGGCCAACAGCGTTCCGGCAGTGGTCGCGCGGCTCAACAACGCACTGGCGCGCCTGGATCAGATCGAATCCCTTGAAGGCCACGGGGGCGAGGACTGGTATCTGCCGATCGTCGCCGACGCCGAAGCCGGCTTCGGCGGCCCGCTCAACGTTTTCGAGTTGATGAAGTCGATGATTTCCGCCGGCGCAGCCGGCGTGCACTTCGAAGATCAGTTGAGCTCGGAGAAGAAGTGCGGCCATCTCGGCGGCAAGGTGCTGATTCCGGCACAACAGGCAGTGAGACATCTCGTCGCCGCGCGGCTTGCCGCCGACGTCATGGAGGTCCCGACGATTCTGATCGCGCGGACCGATGCAAACGCGGCGCGCCTCGTCACCAGCGACGTCGATCCGTCGGACCGCGAGTTTCTCACCGGCGAACGGACGCCCGAGGGATTCTTCGTCACCAAGCCCGGCATCGAAGCGTGCATCGCTCGCAGCCTCGCCTACGCTCCTCACGCGGACCTGCTCTGGATGGAAACCTCCGAGCCGAGCATCGAAGAGGCGCGCCGCTTCGCCGAAGCCGTTCACGCTCGTCATCCCGGAAAGCTGCTCGCCTATAACTGCTCCCCGTCGTTCAACTGGAAGAAGCTCGACGCCAATTCGATCGCGACGTTTCGCGAGCAGCTCGGCGCGATGGGCTATAAGTTTCAGTTCATCACGCTCGCCGGTTTTCACGCGCTCAACCATTCGTTCTTCGAGCTGGCGCACGACTTCAAGGCACGCGGGATGGCGGCGTACGCCGAGTTTCAAGCCCGCGAGTTTGCCAGCGAGGCCGATGGTTATACGGCTACCCGCCATCAACGCGAGGTCGGCACCGGTTACTTCGACGAAGTGGCGAACGTGATCGGCGAGGGGAAAGCATCGACGACGGCACTGCACGGTTCGACCGAAGCCGAACAGTTCTACGACGCGCCCGCTGCAGCATCGGCCTAAAGAGGCAGCGTTATGAACGTCGCGCCGGCCGGTTTCACGATCACTCGCGACCTCCCGGCCGGCTTTGCCAATTTCTACCTCCCGCTGCACAAGCGCTTCTCGCCGCAGCAACAGGGGCTGCTCCAAGCGCGCAAGGATCGTCTCGGGCGCGCCCACACGGGCGAACTGCCCGACTATCTTCCGCCCTCTGAAGCAACGCAAGGCGAGTGGCGAATCGACCTTCCGAGTTGGTGCGCCGATCAGCGCAACCAAATGACCGGGCCCGCCGACGATGCCGAACTCTGCGTGAAGATGCTCAACTCCGGCGCGCCCGGCGTAATGCTCGATCTGGAAGACTCGATGGCCAACACTTGGGACCATCTGATGCTCGGCCATCGCAACATCGTGGGCGCGCTCGCCGGCGAGTTAACGTATGAGGATGTCAAACGCGGGCGAACGGTGGCGATTGCGCCCAGCGATACGGTGATCTGGAGCCGCGTTCGCGGACTGCATCTCTCGCAAGCCGGCGTGATCTCTCACGTTGCGACCAGTGCCTCGCTCTTCGATTTGGCGTTGTTGGCCTTTCGCGTCGGGACGTCCCGGATACAGCGCCCCCTCTGCATTTACATTCCAAAGTCGGAGTCGGCCGAAGAAGCGCTGTGGTGGCGCGACGTCTTCGACGCGTTAATCGAAGGAATGGAATGGGAGCGCGGCGCGATTAAGGCGATGGCTCTGGTTGAATCGCATCCGCTGGCATACCAGATGGAAGAGTTCGTCTACAACTTACGCGACTATCTGGTCGGGCTCAACCTGGGACGCTGGGATTATATGGCTAGCCTCATTCACTACAACCTCGAGGATGCGCGTTGGCTGCTGCCCGATCGCAACACCATTCCGATCGACGTGCCGTTCTTCCAGAGGTTGCGCACGTTGCTGCCGGAGATATGTCACAAGCACGGCATTTTGGCCATCGGCGGAATGACCGCGCTTTACCCGAGCCGAGAGGATAACGAGCTCAACGCCCGCGCACTCGACGTCTTGGAGCGCGATAAGCGCAACGAGGCGCAGTGCCTGATGGACGGCGCTTGGACCGGCCATCCCGATCAGAACGCCATCGCAGTGGCGCAGTTCCCCGTTCCGAATCAGCTCGGCAAGCGTCCCTTGCTCGAAACGTCTCACCCCGACCTGCGCCCGGCACCGCGCGGCGTCGGCAGCGCGACGCTGGAGGGTACGCGCGCTGCGGTGCGCACGGTAATTCGCTACCGCGACGGCGTCTTAGACGGGCGCGGCGCGAGCCTGCTCGATGGTTACATGGAAGACCTGGCCACCGACCGAATCTATCGCTTGATGATCGCCCAACGTCTGCGCTATCCAGGTGAATATACGCCGCCGTCGATCGGCGCCATGTTCGAAGAAGAGCTCGATCGCATTCTGCGCGAGCTGCCTGCCGGCGCGGGAGACGCGACGCGCAGCCGTTACCGGCGGGCTCGCGAACTCTCGGAGCGCATGATCCTCACCGGCGTCTTCGACCCGACCTAACTTGAGCCGGCGCGTTCCGGCGCTCGCCGCGCTCTTTACGCTGGTGCTGCATCTCGCAGCAAATCCGCATTATGGGTTCTTCCGCGACGAGCTGTACTTCAT
>DATAPM010000331.1:0-9334 GCA_036265225.1 Vulcanimicrobiaceae bacterium | reverse complement strand
AACGACCGTCAGCTGCGTCCCCTCTTTGAGCACGTTGGCCTTACCGAGCGGGATCGTGTAGTGCCCGTTCGGCACCTCGCCTTTGATGAGCCGGTAGGTCTTCTTGTGTTCGAGGAAGAGCACCGGATCGGGATCGTCGATCGCCGCATTGAGCAGCCCTTTGACGTCGGCGGGGAAGGCCGGTGCGACGATCTTCAGACCGGGGACATGGTAGAAGAGCGCTTCGATCGAGACCGAGTGCGAGAGCGCGCCGCGGACGCCGCCGCCGTAGGGCGTGCGAATAACCAGCGGACAGGTGTACTCGCCGTTGGAGCGATAGCGAATCTTCGCGGCTTCGCCGACGATTTGATTGAACGAGGGGTAGATAAAGTCGGCGAACTGGATCTCGGCGATCGGGCGCAGTCCCTCCATCGCCATGCCGACGGCGATACCGACGATCGAGGCTTCGGCAATCGGCGTGTCGATGACGCGCCGCTCGCCGAACTCGCCGATGAAATCCTTGGTGATCAAAAAGACGTTGCCGCGCGCGCCGACGTCCTCGCCGAGGATCACCGTGCGGTCGTCGCTTTTCATCGCTTCGTAGAGGGTCGCGCGCACGGCCTCGACGTTGTTCATCACCGTCGAGCCGGTGGTACTTACGACTGCCACGGTTGCCAGGCTCCTTCGTAGACGTGGGTGAAAAGTTCGGCGGGTTGCGGATACGGCATCGCCTCGGCGGCATCCGTCGCTTCGTTGGTTTCGCGCAGCGTATCCTTGCGCATCGCCTCGATGCCGGCGGCGTCCATGATGCCGTGTTCCAATAGGACGGATTCGAAAGCGGGCACCGGATCTTGGCTGCGCCGTTGCGTCACCTCTTCGCGCGTGCGATACGTCATGTCGTTATCGTCGGTCGAATGGGCCAGATAACGATAACAGGTTCCTTCGATCAACGAAGGTCCGCCGCCGCTGCGCGCGCGATCCATCGCCTCTTTGACGGCCGCGTAGGTTTGAATCGGATCGAAGCCGTTGAAACGGCTTCCCGGCATGCCGTAACCGGCGGCACGCTTCCAGATCTCGGGCTGCGCCATCTGTTTAGCCAGCGGCGTCGAGATCGCCCATTCGTTATTCTCGACCAGCATGACGAACGGCAGCTTGTGAACGGCGGCAAAGTTCATGGACTCGTGCCACTCGCCTTCGCTGGTCGTACCGTCGCCGCAGGTCGCGAGCACGGCTCGTCCCGTCTCGCCGCGGTACTTCATCGCATAGGCGGCGCCGACTGCATGTGGCAGATGCGCCGCAAGAATAGACGAGAACGACATCAATCCGGCGGCCTTGGACGAGTAGTGATTCGGAAACTGTCGTCCGCCATTGTGATCGGCGGCGCGTGCGAAGATCGAGAGCAGTATTTCGTAGGGCGTCAGTCCGATACCGAGGCAGAGTCCCAGATCGCGATAGTAAGGCGCCAGAACGTCCTTGCCGCGATCGAAGGCCATTGCGGCTCCCGCTTGCAGCGCTTCGTGGCCCTCGCTGCCGAGCGCGAACGGCACCTTCCCCTGGCGGTTGAGCTGAAAGCCGCGGTTATCCAGCTGGCGCTGCAACAGCATGTTGCGAAAGATCGCACGCAATTGCTCGTCGCTGAGTCCGTGCCGCTCGAGACTTCCTCTTGCAATATCGGTGCTAGCCATCGTCGTTCTCCGCAGTCTTGGTTATGCGCGCCACGGCTGCCAGCCCTCGGCATAGACCCGGTCGTAGAGGTCGAGTGCCGCGGGATAGGCCATCGCTTCCGCACGGTCAGTGGCGTCGTTAGTCTCTTCGAGGACGGAGCGTTTTAACGCTGCCGCTCCCTCGGCAGTCAAAATCGATTGCTCGAGCAAGAGGCGCTCGAAGCAGGGGATCGGATCGTCCCGGCGGCGCGCCGCGACTTCCTCGCGCGAGCGATAGGCGCTGTCGTCGTCGTCGGTCGTGTGCGCCAGAAAGCGGTAGCACTTGGCCTCGACCAGGGTCGGGCCGCCGCCCGCCCGAGCGCGGGCCAGTGCCTCACCCACGACGGCATAGCAGGCAATCGGGTCCATTCCATTTACGACCGCGCCCGCGATGCCGTAGCCCTCGGAACGCAGATGAACGTCGGGCTGCCCCATCTGCTTAGCAAGTGGGGTCGAGATCGCCCACTCGTTGTTCTCGCAGAGAAAGACGACGGGCAGACGATGGATCGCGGCAAAGTTGACGGCTTCGTGCCACTCCCCTTCACTGGTCGCGCCGTCGCCGAAGGTCGTCAACACGGCGCGCCCCGTTTCGCCGCGATACGTCAGCGCGTACGCCGCGCCCACGGCGTGCGGCAACTGCGCGGCGATAACCGAGCTGATCGAATGCAGTCCCAGACGCCGGCTGGCATAATGGTGTGGAAACTGCCGCCCGGCCGAATGATCGGCAGCGCGCGCGAAGAGCGAGAGCAGCACCTCGTAGGGCGTGACCCCGATTCCCAGCGCGAGTCCGAGGTCGCGGTAATAGGGAACCAAGATGTCCTTGCCGCGTTCGAATGCCATCGCGGCACCGGCCTGAACGGCTTCGTGACCCTCGCTGGCCGAAGCGAACGGAATCTTGCCCTGGCGATTGAGCTGAAAGCCGCGATTCTCCAGCGTGCGCTGCACGAGCATCGTGCGGAAAATCCCAACCAGCTGAGTATCGGTCAACCCTTGCCGGTCAAAGTCGAGCGGCGCGGGCTTGCTCTTGGCCACCAGGCGTAGTCGCCCGCTCCCGCGGCTAAATCCTGCGCGGAGGTAGCGGGCGGAGGCCCGCCCAAAGACGGCCCTTATGATCGGAAGGGCCGCGGCTTTTGTCGCGCTCGCTTTCTTCGCCTTGCCGGCGGCCGCAGCGCCGGAGTACGCGCCGGCGCCGCTTTCCGTTTCGCAGCTTTTCGAACGAAACCGGCACGAACTCGGCTCGCTTGCGCCGGGCACTTACCGCATGGTATCGCGAGAAGAGTTGATTGGGGGCGATACCCGGACGGTGGAGACCTACACCGATGGGCGCAGCTTTCGGACCACCGTACGAATCGGTACCTCTACGTCCTCGTATGGCGCCGATCAGGAACAGCCGTGGACACAGGACGCCAATGGTCTGGTGACGCGTACGACGGGCGTCTTTGCCGAGACCGATCCATTTCTCGCCTCAATGCGCAATGCGCAAAACCCCTCCAGCGGGGTTCGCATGCTTGGGCTCTCCGCCGAGACTCCATCGTATCTCGTCGTCGAGGTTACCCCCGACAACGGTCTCGTCGAGCGACGCTACTACGATCCAACGACATATCTCCTCACGCGACTCGATCAGACCGATTACGACGGGCACAAGCGGTCCTGGGAGTATAACGATTACCGCGTCATCGCGGGCCGTCGCGTCGCATTCTCGATCGCCTACACGCGCGACGGTTCGCCCGTTTCGCATACTACCGTCGCCAGCTACCAGCGCGTCACGTCGGTGCCGGGCGGGTTCGCGATCCCGGCTTCACGGGCGTTGTTCGATCTCGGCAACCAAGAGGCCGTGGCGGTCCCTGCGAAGTTTACCGATGACGGCATCATCGTCAGCGTATCCATCGCCGGTCGGGGACTCGACTTCTTGCTCGACAGCGGAGCCTCGGCATTGCTTATCGATCCGGAGATCGCGCGGCAACTGGGCATGGGGCTGACGGGAGCGGAGCGGGTCAGCTTCGGAGGCGACTTCGTCTTGGCCAACGCGCAGGCGCCGGACTTTACGGTCGGCGCACTAACGGCAAAAGAC
Source organism: Vulcanimicrobiaceae bacterium (assembly GCA_036265225.1). Lineage (GTDB taxonomy): Bacteria > Vulcanimicrobiota > Vulcanimicrobiia > Vulcanimicrobiales > Vulcanimicrobiaceae > Cybelea. The sequence continues at coordinate 5,581 of DATAPM010000331.1, read as the reverse complement.
GTTGCATTTTCGACGGCGACGTTTCAAGAGGAACTCCCGAACCAGCGTGTCGTGGGCCTCTTGGGCACCGATTTTATCGCCAGCGGCGCGCTGGAGGTCGACTACCAGAAGAAAACGCTGACGCTCGTGCGTTCGGTTCCCAACGACCTAGAGAGTAAAGGATGGTCGCCGTTGCCGCTACGCCTGGATTATGGCGTGCCGCTGATCAAAGCATCGTACAGTGGTTTGCCGGGACTCTTCGTTGCCGACCTCGGCGCGGTGTACTCGACGCTCTATCCCCACTACTTCTCGCGCTTCCCCAACCTCATTCCGCGAGGAACGGCCGATCAAGACGAGCTCGAGTTTATCGGGGGGAGACCGTTCGGCGTAAAGCACATTACCATGAAGAGCTTGGTGTTGGGGGACTGGGCCTTTGGCGGCGTCCAGGTAGTCGTGCCATCGGCGCAGTACGCACAAGAGCGCGACTACGACGGCCTTATCGGACGGGATACTTTGAGTAACTTCAACATGATCTTCGACTACGCGAACGCGCGCCTCTGGTTCAAGCCGATCGACCAGAGTGCGCACTGAGATGAAGGGACCGGAAGAACTCGCCCGTTACCGTCGCCACTTCCATTCCCATCCCGAGCTTTCGCTGCAAGAACACAAAACCGCAGCCTTTATCGAGCGCGAGCTGCGCGATGCCGGATTTAACCAGCTTCGAACCGGTATCGGCACGACCGGAATTCTCGCGACGTTAGAGGGTGGCAAGCCGGGGCCGGTGACGTTGCTGCGTGCCGACATGGACGGCTTGCCGGTCGCCGAGCTCAACGAGGTGGAGTACCGGTCGGCCAATGCCGGCGTCATGCACGCGTGCGGCCACGACGGGCATATGGCGATTCTCTTATCGGCCGCCCGGGAGCTAATGCGACGCCGCGAGGAGGTCGGCGGCCAAATCGTTTTTTGCTTTCAGCCCGGCGAAGAGGGCTACGCCGGGAATAAGCTGATGATCGACGACGGGGCATTGGAGAATCCCCGCGTGGATCGGACCTTCGCGCTGCATCTCTACACCGGACTCGATGCCGGGAGCATCGGCGTGCGAGACGGTGCCTTCTTTCCGTCGTCCGACCGTTTCGAGATCGAGCTCATCGGCAAAGGCGGACATGGCGCTATGCCGCAGGGCGCGGTCGATCCGGTCGTTGCCGCGGCGCAGCTGGTGACGTTGCTGCAAACGATCGCCAGCCGCGAGATCGCCCCGCAGGTTCCCGTCGTCGTGACGGTCGGCTCGATCCATTCGGGCACGACCTTCAACGTGATTCCGGAGCGCGCCACGATGCAAGGAACGGTACGTGCCTTCGACGATGCCGTACGTAGGTCAGTACCGGAGCGAATGGAACGCATGATCGCGGGGCTGTGCGCGGCCATGCGCTTGCAATACCGCTTCGCGTATCATTGGGGCTACCCGCCGACGGTCAACGACGTAGGATGCAACGACGTCGTGCGGCGGATTGGGCGAGAGGTTTTTGGAAGCGACCGCGTCGTGGATCCACACGACGTGGTGATGTGGTCGGAGGATATGGCCTTCATGCAGCAAGAGCGGCCGGGCGCATATTTCATCGTTGGGGCGCGCGGCGCGCAAGCCGGCACCGAGCCGCATCACAGCGCCTATTTCGACATCGACGAGCGCGCGCTGGGCATCGGTTACCAAATGATGCTGAATCTGGGGCTATCGTGAACGGAGATTGCCGCCGATACGTCATCATCGGTAATGGTTTCGCTGGCACGACGGCGGCCGGAGAGCTGCGCAAGCACGATCCCTCGTGCGAGATCGTGCTCTTCGGCGACGAGCCGTACACGCTCTATAATCGGATCTCCCTGCCGCCGATGCTGCGGAGACAGATTCCCGAAGCAAAGGTAATGATCCGGAATCTCGCGTGGCACGAGGAGCACCGCATCGACCTGCAGCTCAAGACGCGGGTCGACCACATTTTTACCGAGGATCGCGTCGTCGAAGCGGACGGCAAGTCATACCCGTACGACGCGTTGCTCATCGCGACGGGTGGCCGGCCCAATCCGACCGGCAAGCCGGGTTCGGATGGCGCGGAAAATCTCTTTCCGTTCCAGTATCTCGACGATACGCGCGCTATCTCGGAATCGATCGATCGTAGCCGGGCGGCCGTCGCCATCGGGGGCTCCTTTATCGCTTACGAGTTGGCTGAAGCCTTTGCCTCACGCGGCATGGAGACGCACTGGCTGATGCGCGGACCGCGCGCGCTGCACCGCATCATCGACGAGGTCGCCGGCGAGCTCCTGCACGAAGCGGCGACCGCCGACGGCGTGCAGATGCACTACGGTGAAGAAGTCCAGGAGTTCGTGCGCTCCAACGGCGTCATCACCAAGGTTCGCACGAATACGGGACGCGAGATCGAAGCGCAATGCTTTGCTTACGGCTTCGGGCTGGCGATGAACACCGAGCTCTGCGAGGGATCGGGAATCGAAACCAGTCACAACGGCATCCTCTGCGACGATCATCTGGAGACCAACGTTAAGGGCGTCTACGCCGCAGGCGACGTGGCCGACTTCTACGATCCGACCTTAGAGATTCGCTATCGCATGGGAACGTGGAACAATGCCGGTGCGCATGGGAAGGTCGTCGCGCTCAACATGATGGGCGGCAGCGAGAAATACCACGACGTTCCCGAGTACTCGTCGCTGCTCTTCAAAGGCCAGACGATTACGCAGTTCGGGCTGGGAACCGATCTTCGTCAGGATCTCGAGGTCGCGCGCAAGGTCGATCGCGAGAAGAAGTGGTATCGCGCGCTGTTCTTTTGGCAAGACCGGCTCGTCGGCGGACTGATGCTCGGCAAAGGCAACCGAGCCGGCAAGCGCAAGTACGTCGAAGCCATCAAGGCCAAGCAGCGCTTTCCCAAGCCCGAATGGCAAGCGATGCTCGACTGGACGGCTTAACCAGTAGAGTTTTGCGTTGCCGCCGCGACGGCGGCGGCGAATTCGTCGACGTCCTTCTCGGTCGTCGCCCAATGCGTCATCCAGCGAACTTCGGGAAGCGCTTCGTCGAATACGTAGAAGAAGAACTGCTCTTGGATCCGCGCGATCGCCGCTCGATCCAGCGTTGCGAAGACGGCGTTGCAGCGTACCGGGCGCGTGATTCGTACGCCGGGCAGCTCCTTCACCCGGTCGTAAAGGCGTGCCGCCATTTCGTTGGCTTGGCGCGCATAACGCTCCCAAAGGCCGTCGCCGAGCAGCGCTTCGAACTGTGCCGAAACGTAGCGCATCTTTGAAGCGAGCTGCATAGCCTGCTTCTGCACGTAGGCCGCGGCGTCGCGATGAAGCCCGGAGTCGAAAAAGCAGATCGCCTCGCCCAGCATCAAGCCATTCTTCGTGCCGCCGAAGCTGAGGACGTCAACGCCCGCATCGACGCTGACCTCGCGCAAGCCGGCGCCGAGCGCGATGGCGGCGTTGGCGATGCGCGCGCCGTCCATGTGCACGATGAGGCCGTGCCGATGAGCGAAGGCCGCGAGCTCGCGCACCTCGTCGATCTCGTAGACTCCGCCGAACTCCGGAGCTTGCGAGATCGAGACGGCGCGCGGCTGCGGGAAGTGCACGCCGTGTCCGGCAAGCAAATACGGCTCGACGTCCGCCGGTCGCAGCTTGCCGTCGGCGGTTGCGATTGGGATTACCTTCGACCCACAAAATCGTTCGAGCGCGCCGCATTCATCGGTCTGCAGGTGCGCGGTCGCTGGGGCGAGCACCGCCTCCCAAGGGCGAAGCAGCGAGGCGAGTCCGGCAACGTTCGCGCCGGTGCCGTTGAAGGTGAAATAAACCTCGGTCTTGGTGCCGAAGTGCTGCTTGAAACGCGCGATCGCGCGCGCCGTCCACGGGTCGTCGCCGTAACCGACGGCATCTCCGGCGTTGGCCGCAACGATGGCTTGCAGTATCTCCGGTGCAACCGGCGCATTGTTATCGCTCCCAAAGCTGCGGCGAGGCACTCCCTCCATGGCTGGAGGTGTTGCGTGAAGGCGCATGCCGGAACCTACCTTGAGGACTCCTCTTGCGCTTCGTTTAAGTAGAAGGAAATGCCGCAACGCGATCGACTCGAGGTTGACGTTCTGATCGTAGGCGCCGGTCCGGCGGGGCTGGCGACTGCGATTCGACTCGGACAGATGGCGCAAGCCGCCGGGCGCGCGCTCGAAATCCTCGTCATCGAGAAGGGCGGCGAGATCGGAAATCACGGACTCTCCGGCGCGGTGATGGATCCCCGCGCGCTGGACGAGCTCCTGCCCGATTGGCGCGAGAACGCGCCAGTCGAGTCACCGGTCACCGGCGACCAGCTGTGGTTTTTGACTGCGGGCGGCAAAATCAAGGCGCCATTCGTGCCCCCGCCGCTTCGTAACGCCGGTAAGTACGTCGCGTCGCTGCAAAAAATGTGCAAGTGGCTGGGCGACAAGGCCGAGGAGACCGGCGCGCAAGTCTTCCCCGCCTTTCCCGGGCAGGAGCTGCTCTGGCACGAGAACCGCGTCATCGGCGTGCGCACCGGCGATAAAGGGCTCGATCACAACGGGCAGCCGAAATCGAACTACGAGCCCGGCGCCGACATCCACGCGCGCGTCGTCGTCCTCGGCGAGGGTCCGCGCGGCACGCTGACCAAACAGGCCGCGTCGCGCTTGGGACTCTACGAGGGACGCCAGCCGCAAGTCTACGCCGCGGGCGTCAAAGAGCTTTGGCAGCTTCCCGACGATCGCTTTAAAGCAGGCTCGGTGATTCACACGCTCGGATATCCGCTGCCCGCCGAGACGTTCGGCGGCGGATTTATCTACGGCATGGCCGGCAACGTTCTCGACATCGGTATGGTTACGGGGCTGGATTACCACAACCCAACCACCGATCCGCACAACGAGCTTCAGCGGCTCAAACAGCATCCGGCGGTACGCCGCATGCTGCAAGACGGAAAACTGATTCGTTACGGTGCGAAGGCAATTCCCGAGGGCGGCCTGTTCGCGATGCCGCGACCCTATGCCGACGGACTGCTCGTCATCGGCGATTCGGCCGGATTCCTAAACGGCATGCGCCTCAAGGGCATTCACTTGGCGATCAAGTCCGGCATGCTCGCCGCCGAAACGATATGGGAAGCGCTCGGGGCCGAAAGTTTCGACGCAGGCACGCTGTCGTCGTTCGAGCGGCGTTTCAAAGATTCGTGGGCATACAAAGAGCTGCGCACCGCGCGCAACTTTCATCAAGGCTTTCACAAAGGCATGTGGGCGGGTCTGCTCAACGCCGGACTCGGAACGCTCACCGGCGGCGCCGGCTTCGGCTTCATCGACAAGCTGCCCGGCGAGCAGGGATACGAGCAGATGGCAAAGGCCGGCTGGGATCCGCCCAAAACGCCCCGCGCCGTTATCGACAACGTGCTCACTTTCGACAAGCTTACCGACGTGTATAACAGCGGCACGATACACGAAGAGAACCAGCCCTGTCATCTCATCGTCGCCGATACCGACATCTGCCGCGATCGCTGTACCGCGGAGTACGGCAATCCATGCAGCTATTTTTGCCCGGCCGCGGTCTACGAGCCGCTCTTCGAACG
>DATAPM010000330.1:0-11705 GCA_036265225.1 Vulcanimicrobiaceae bacterium | reverse complement strand
GATACTTCGGACAGTTCGCCGTCGATCCGGCGAGGCAGCGGAGCGGGCTCGGCTCGGAACTCATCGCTCTGGCCGAGAGCAGGGCGGCCGCCGATGGCAAGCGCGAGCTAGCCTGCGACACCGCCGCTCCGGCGGATCGTCTCATTCATTTCTACGAGACCCGCGGCTATCGCGTCGTCGGCCGCCACCAGTGGCCCGGCAAGACGTACGAGAGCGTGGTGCTGAGCAAACACCTAGCCCCAGGTTAATTCGACCACCTCGGGGGAAACACGCAATTAGTGCTGCGACCTCGGCCACCGGGCGCTCTCCTCTTGCTCGTATTTGCGTTCGCAACGATCTGCGGTTGCGGCGGGGGCGGCGCGTCGGGTTCGCCAGGCGCACCCATGCCGCCGATCGGGCCGGCGAAGCAGGGAAAATATTTCACCCACGTGGTCGTGCTGATTCAAGAGAATCGAAGTTTCGATAATCTCTTTGCGACGTTCCCGGGCGCCGACGGAACCCGATCCGGCCTAATGAAAGTGCTTCTCCACGGAAAATATATCGCCAAACGCATCAAGCTGACGCCGCGCTCGTTGATCATGGACACCGACCTGACGCATTGTCACGCCGCCTTCGAAACGGCCTACGACGATGGAAAAATGGACGGGTTCAACCTCGAGCATCTCGGCACGTGCGGCGCGCAGGCGTATGCCGGCAGAGTTCCCTACCAGTACGTCAATCCTGCGGAAATTCGTCCCTACTGGGACATGGCCAAAGAATACGTGCTGGCCGATCACTTGTTTCAAACGCAAGGCAGCGGCAGTTTCATCGCCCACCAAGACTTGATCCGGGGTGGAACCGAGGTTAGCGGCAGCGCGAGCATGATTGACAATCCAACCGCATTCCCGTGGGGCTGCGATGCACCGGCGAATACCGTCACTTCCCTCATCACGACGGCCGGCGAATACCTCAAGGACCGTGGCCCTTATCCGTGCCTGGGCTACCGCACGCTGCGCGATCTGCTCGACGCCGATCGGGTGAGCTGGAGGTATTATACGCCGGCGATTGGTGCGAATGTCGCCGGCGATCTCTTTAACGCCTTCGACGTGATTCACGACGTGCGTTACGGACCGGAGTGGTCGCGCAACGTTGTCTGGCCGGAATCTACGATTCTCGCCGATGTCGCCGGCGGTACGCTTCCGGCCGTCTCGTGGGTGGTCCCCAACTATCACAACTCCGATCATCCCGGCAATAAGTCCGACACCGGGCCGTCCTGGGTCGCATCGGTCGTCAACGCGATTGGAAAGAGCCCGGCCTGGCGCTCCACGGCGATCGTCATCGTCTGGGACGATTGGGGCGGCCTTTACGATCATCTCGCGCCCCCGTTCAAAGACGACCAGGGTGGCCTGGGACTTCGCGTCCCCGCCATCGTCGTATCTCCCTTTGCCAAGCGCGGCTACGTAACGCACCGGGTTTACGAGTTCGGCAGCATCGTGCGTCTGATTGAGGATAACTGGAATTTGGGGCGCCTCGGTACCACCGATCAACGATCGGCCAGTCTGCTGACCGACGCCTTCGACTTTGCGCAGAAGGCGCGGCCTTATTCTTCCCTCACGCCCCGGTATTCGCAAAAGTACCTTGAGCGCCAGCCTGACGCCGATCACGCTGTCGACGACGAATGATCGCGCTCACGGGCGTGTGGGCTGCGTCGCAGCCGGCCGTCTTTACCCGCCGCTGGCTTCCGGCGGCGCCGGCCGTTACCGAGCATTACTTCCTCGTCTTCTCACAGGGTTCGGACGGGACGCTGCAAGCCTTCGTACGCAACCCCGAACATAATTCCGGTGCTTCGCTCGGTGAGCGGACGGTTACGATCTCCGGTAACGACGTTGCCTTTCGCGCCGCACAGCGGCCCGAGATCGACGGTACGGCTAACGCCGATGGCACGCTGACCCTTCACCGGGCCGGCCAAGGCGGCACCGATTTGATGTTTCGACGGCCGAGCACCGAGGACTGGCGTTGGTTCTATCCCCTGCCGTCGGCGCAGTGGAGCTATCGCGAACCCATCTCCGGCACTGACGGATGGCATGTCGAAACGCTGGCGCAAGCCGGCATGCGCGAAGCGCCGATCGCCGCTTTCGTGAATGCGATCGCGTCGGCGCGCGACCCGGCGTTGCGCTCCCCGTATATTCAAAGCATTGCCGTCGAGCGTCACGGCAAACTCGTACTCGACCAATACTTCTACGGCTTCACCGCCGCGCAGTCCCACGACGTACGCTCGGCCGGCAAAAGCGTCACCACCCTCATGGTGGGCCGAGCCCTCGAAGACACCCAAGCCTTTACGCCCTCATCAACCGTTATGTCGTTGCTGCCGCAATATCAGCCCGTCAAAAACGACGATGCGCGCAAACGCCGGATAAGCGTCGCCAATCTTATGACGATGGCTTCCGGACTAGCGTGCGACGACAACGACGACGCGTCGCCGGGGAACGAGGATACGATGCAGAGCCGGCCCTCGGGCACGGATTGGTATTGGTATACGCTCGACCTCCCGATGATCGGCGAGCCCGGGACCCGCGCCCTCTACTGCACGGCCGGAATCAATCTGCTGGGAGCCATCGTTCAAACGACGACGCGAGTTCCGCTGGAAAGCTACCTCCACGACCGTTTCGCCGTGCCGATGCAGTTCGGAACGTACGCGACGTGGATCATGCCCGATCCGCTCGAAGCCTACATGGGCGGCGGCGACTACTACCGTCCCAGGGACTTCTTGAAGTTCGGTCAGCTGATTCTCGACGGCGGCATCTGGAACGAGCGCCGAATCGTCGGCTCGTCCTGGATCCGAGAGTCGATCGTTCCGCGCACCGCACCCGAAGGCGAGGGGGACCGCTACGGATACGGCTGGCATCTATCGAGCGTAACGGTCGACGGCCGTGCCTACGACGTCGTCAACGCAGGGGGCAACGGCGGCCAGCTGATGATCGTCGTTCCGGCACTCGATGCGGCGATTATGATCACCGCCGGAAACTACAATCAGTTTCCGGTTTGGCGAACGTTTTTGGAAGAGGCCGTCAGCGCGGTAGCTCGCGCCTCCGCGCCTGCGCGGTGATCGCGCTCGGCCGCGATGTAGTCGAGTAGCACTTTACCGAAATCGCCGACGACGACGAGGGCGCAGAGGTCGATCGGCGTGAGCGGCAACTGCAAACGCAATGCGTCCTTTCCGTCGAGCATCCACGGACCGACGCCGGCGAAGAAAAACCCCAACGACTCAACGGATTCGCACAGCGCCGGAGCGCCCGGATCCTCGAGGGAAAGCGACACGTAGATCGCGCCGAGACCGTGGACTCTCCGCAGGTCTTTGACCGCCTGGCTTAAGAGCGTGGCGGTCTCTTTACCGATCGTGTCCACGTCGATCGTCGCGATGCGATCGCCGCGTACGATGCTCGAACGAAAAGCGCCGCGACCCTTCGGCGTCAGTCCCTCGCCCGCCGAAATCGGCAGTTCGAGCCGCGCGTAGATATGCTCGATCATCTTCCGGTGCCGCGGCGGCATGAAGACTTGCCGCGTCTTACGCGGTCCGAGCGGCTTTATGAAGAGCATGCAGCTCTGCCGCTGCGCCGTGGCGGTTAGCTCCATCTGACGCGCCAAAAAGTTGCGCGGTGCTTCGCCGAGCGTAATGCCGCACGCCTTGGCCCCGAAGCTCTCGCTGGCGCTCTGCGTTCGCGGATGGTCGGTCACCGGTTCGGAATAATAGGCGGCCAAACCGAGCTCGATCGCCTCGAGTTCCGCTGCATCGCGCAGTCGATTGAGAAGGTTGCGGCCGCGGTGCTCCGGGAGGACGATCGCTCCGCAAGCGTCGGCCACCGGCGAGCCCTCCTCGCGAGCGAGCGCGTAATGTCCGACGATTTCGCCGTTCGCGCCAACCGCAACGAGCGACAGGTAGCGGCCGCTGCGGTTCAGCTCGGCCAGACGCGATGGCACGTACACGGCCGCCAGATCGTACGCATAACCATAGGTTTGGTAGAAAGCGCGCGCCACGCCGGCGGCGTCTCCTTCCCGAAAACGGCGAATCGTGTACTCTTGAGCCGGAGCGAGCGCGACGCTCGACTCGTTCGTTACCGTTCGCGCCTGCGGCGCGTCGGCGCCGAGCGGGCGACTTACCTTGAGCCGCAGCTCGCTGCCGCCGGTTCCGTGGCAAATCCAATGCGCGGCGTCCACCTCGGCGCCGATTTGGTTCCAGTCTGGATCGCGCCGGGCGAAAGCGTCGTCAACGGGCACTCCGCGCTCGATCAGCGACAGTTGAAGGTACGCCGGAGTGCACGAGGCCACGAGGTGCAATGCGTCGCACGCTGCTACGAGTTTCTGCTTGACGATGATCTCGAAGCCGCGCCGCACCGCAGCTACAATGGCACGGGCCCGATCCGAGGCGAGATCGCTTCGCTGCGCGGCGTCGGCGGTAAAGGCTTCCACGAGCTTGGCAAAGGCCGGCTCGGGCGGGACTTTCAGCTCGGTAGTGAAGGTCAAACGAGAACGGAGATTCGAGAGCTGCTATGCGGCTCATTCTTTAAGAGGGAGCACCAGATGTTGAGGCTGATGCGAAACGCGCGGCTCATAGCCGTCGCTGCGGCGATCGTGGGAGGATCGATGTGGACGGCTTTACCCGCACGGGCTAGCGACGCGGGCAAGATCGACGGGTACGTAACGCCCTACTACAACTCGGCCGGACCCGTCGTCCGCGTCGGCAAGTACAGCGCGGGCCTTGCCTCGAGCAACGAGAGCCAGCTCGTAGCCACGACCCGCCAAATGAGTAAACGTTGGAATCAGCTCAACTTCGTCGAGCTCTACGTGGGAGCGACACGTCTTTACGACATGGGGTACCGAAACGAAGCCACCTATTGGTTTTATACCGCCCAGTATCGCGGGCGGCTCTTCGCCGCATTGATCGATCAGAAAAAGATGGGAACCATCGGCAGCCCCGGGTTCGAGTTATACCACGCCGAAGATGCTTTCCCTCAGTTGGCCGGTCCCAACGTTAACGGATACGCCTTTGGGAATATCGACTCCCTGATGAAAGTTATCCGCCAGGTTCAACATGAAAACCGGAACGTTCCAAACATGACGGCGACGTATCCAGGCGTCTCCTTCATCGGCAAGTCGCAATGGAACGCCAAGAATCAGGAACTCAACTCCGGCTTAAGTAAGTTCTCCGTTTTTGTCGTCGGTCAGAAGGCGCAGATCGCGTCGCAGCGATCGCAGAACGGGACCCAGGCGCGTTTCGCCCACCTCACGAGCAAGCGGTTTCCCGGGGGATTCTAACCCGGCGTTCGTTCTAGATTTTATCCGGAACTTTGCCGGAAAAGAGCACGTTGCTGTCCGCCCGTTCGATGAGGCTCACGCAATCCAAACTCGAGCGGACGATTTTCGGCCGAGCCGTCGGATCGTTTCGGAAATAGAAAACTGAGCAGGGCTTGAGCATCTGCGGCGGCCCTTCGTCGATTTGGAAGACGTTGGTTTCAATGACCTTGACGACGGCGTACGAGGCCGGATAGATGTCGATCCCGGTCTTGTGGTCGAGTCGTAGCACGCCCTGACCGTTTTTCGCCATGAGCGCCACGTCGCCGGCGAGCTTCCTGACCGCGAGAATGACGGCGGAAGCCATTCCCTTCTTCACGTGCGGCTGAAGGACGATCACGCGCATCGGACCCTCCAAGACGGTTTGGCCGGGATGCGCGACTCGCACCTGCGAGATCGCGCCGCTTATCGCAGCGTCGTGTCCGGTGCCGTCATCGCACGCTAAGAGCTTTTCGTCCTGCGCGCGCCGATCGGGCCCGGACAAAAGGGTGATAATCGCGTTGCGGTCCAGAGTTCCCGGGCCGAGTTCTACCCAGGCCTTCCCGGTGCAGGTAACGGTCGGCGTGCCCTTGACGGTCCAAAGCGTCAGCGTCAGGGGTAGCGCATCGGCGCGGACGGCAGCGCTGGACCAGGTCCAGGCCAAAACGGTTAAGGCCGCAGCGGCGATTCGTTTCCGGCGCAAAAAACGGGTCTCGAACATGCGGCAGCGTTCGGCGCAGGCGCCCCGGCCCCCACCTCGTCTCGCCGCCGCCTTCTTAAAATATGCCGGCGCGTTTGGTAGACTCCTAGTATGAGCATTCTGTCGAATCTCGAAACCCACGTCGACGAAGCGCGCAAGAGCTGGGGCTGGTTCCTGGCGCTGGGCATCGTGCTGATTCTCACCGGAGCCTACTGCATTTGGGCCGAGATGGCCGCGACGCTTGCGTCGATGGTGATCCTTGGCGCGGTTCTCGTCGTTGCCGGTATCGTTCGGCTGATCAGCGTCTTTACGGCGCGGAGCATTGGCTACGGGATCCTCCTCCTGCTAGGCGGTGTCTTCGAACTGATCGTCGGATTGATTTTAATCGAGCATCCGGCGCTCGGCGCGCTGACCATCACGCTCTTTATCGCGATGCTGCTGCTCGTCAGCGGAGTCTTCCGCTTCTTCTCGGCATTGTGGTTCCGTATGCCGCACTACGGATGGGTCGCGGTCAGCGGCATCGTCAGCGTAATCTTGGGGATCTTGCTCTGGACGCAGTGGCCTTTCTCGGCGCTTTGGTTCATCGGTTTTGCCGTCGGCGTCAGCCTTATCTTCGATGGCGTCGCCTGGACATCGCTGGCCATGCGCTTACGGTCGTAGCAAGTATCGCCGCCTAAAGTGCCGTAGTTGTGACATGGCGCTAGGAGAAACGCGCTCGCAAGCGGACTGACTCGCCTATGCGCGTCAAAATTATTCGCCCGCTCGTTCTGCTCGTCGCAGGCGGTTGCGCGTTTGGAGCTTCCACCGGCGCCGGCAAGGCCGATTCGTCGATGTTCCGGGCCGATCCGTCGCACTTGGGAGTCTATGACTCCACCGCACCGTTGCTATCGTCCGTGAAGTGGCGCTTCCATCCCGGCGGCAAGTTCTTTTCATCGCCGACGATTAGCGACGGCACGGTCTACATCGGCAACACCGACGGCAAGCTTTATGCCGTCCGCGCCTCGGATGGTTCGCAGGTCTGGAGCTTCAAGACGGCGGGCGCCGTAAACTCGACGCCCGCCGTTTCAAACGGCGTCGTCGTAGTCTCCAGCCGCGATGGAAACGTTTATGGCGTGGATGTCGCGAGCGGCGTTAAAAAATGGGCGTTCGAAACCGGTGGCGAGCGACGATTTACCGCGCCCGGAATTCACGGCATCGCTCCGAAGAACGAAACGATGCCCGATCCCTACGACGTCTTTCTGTCGTCGCCGGCAATCTCCAACGGAGTCGCCTATATCGGAAGCGGCGATCACTACGTCTATGCGCTCGACGCGGCCACCGGGTCGTTGCAATGGAAGTTTCTGACCGGCAACGTCGTCCATGCCTCACCGGCGGTAGCCGGAGGGATGGTGTACGTCGGCAGCTGGGATCGCTATTTCTACGCGCTCGACGCGCGCAGCGGTGCCGTGCGTTGGCGCTTTACGACGGGTGACGATCGCGTCATTTACAATCAAGTCGGCATCGCGGGATCGGCGACGGTGACGGACGGAATGGTCTATTTCGGATGTCGCGACAGCACGTTCTACGCGCTCGATGCTCTCACCGGGGCGCTTGCATGGAAGCACGACCAGCATGGCAGCTGGGTCATTGGCTCTCCTGCCATAGCAAATGGCGTCGTCTATTACACGACTTCCGACGAGAAACGCTTCTGGGCCCTAGACGCTCGCACGGGAGCGGAGAAGTTCAACGTCCCGTACGGTTCGTTCGCCTTCTCGTCGCCGTCGCTGGCCGGCGGCGTCGCCTATTTCGGCACGTTCGACGGCCGGCTCTACGGGATCAACGCAAGGTCGGGCGAAGTCGTGGCGCGCTTTTCTACCGATGCCTCGACGCAGAATCTTTCCGCACACCTCGACAAGTCGGGTAACGTAGACCTCAACACGTTTTACGACGATGCAACGCTCGACGCCACGATCTTGGGCCTGGAGCGGATTTATGGATTGGGCTCCATCCCCGGATCCGCCGCGATCGACGGCGGCGTACTCTTCGTGGGAAGCACCGAGGGCACGCTCTATGCCCTCGCCTAGGTCGTGGCGGCAGTCGAGCTTGACGCACGCTAGGCGCTGTGTTATGGTTCCCGCAATGTTCTGTCGCGCCACGATGATGCTCATAGTAAGCCGCATGTCGATGCATGCGGAGGGGTCGTCATGAAGCGCGCCGGTTAAACAACCAAACAAAACGCTTCATGCGCCCCTCGCCAACGGCGGGGGGCGCACTCTTTTACTCGCTTTCCCATCGCAAAAGGAGGCCGAGGGTAGTGGAATTAACCGTCGGAATCGCCGTACTCGGGTGCGGCACGGTTGGTTCGAGCGTCGCCGAGCGATTGCTGCTTGAGCGCGGCGTACTCGAGCGGCGTAGCGGCGCGAGCTATCGCGTCCGTGGAATCGCAATCTTGGATCGTCACAAGGCCCGGCACGATTCGATCGACCGGCGCCTGCTGACCACCGATGCCGCATCGTTGGTCGACGATCCACGCGTCGATCTCGTCGTCGAAGTCATCGGTGGCGTCACCAGAGCCGCCGAGTTCGTCGAGCGCGCGCTCTATCGCGGGCGTCACGTGGTAACGGCCAATAAGGAGCTGCTCGCGACTCACGGTCCTCGCCTGCAGGCGCTGGCCGCGGCAAGCGGCGCGGCATTGCGTTCTGAGGCCGCCGTCGCCGCAGCCGTCCCGATCTTACGGACGCTCAACGAAGCCCTGGCGGGCGACACGATCGGTTCGGTCGCCGGCGTCGTGAACGGCACGTGCACCTCGATTCTGTCGGCCATGGAAGGGGGCTCGAGCTTCGAGGAAGCGCTGGGGCGCGCACAGTCGCTCGGTTACGCCGAAAGCGATGCGTCACGCGATCTCGACGGTGCGGACAGCGCCCACAAGCTGGCGTTGCTGGCGCAGGCCTCGTTCGCTTTGGCGGTAATTTCACCGCGGATCCGCTATGGCGGAATCCGTCACGTTACCCAGCGCGACGTCGCGCGAGCGCGGATGTCGGGTCTGCGCATTCGTCCCGTCGTGGCCGCGGTTCGGACGGAGCGGGGAATTCTGGCCGAGTCGGCCGCGCTGGCGGTGCAGCAAGATCACGAGTTTGCGCGCACGGCTGGTCCGCAAAGCGTCGTGCAAGTCGCCGCGCGCGACGCCGGAACGCTCGTGTTACGCGGAACCGGCGCCGGTGGTGCCGCTACGGCATCGGCGGTTCTTGGCGACGTCGTTACGCTGTTACGAGCCGTCGCTCAGCGGCGCGACCCGAACCTTCGCGGGCACGGCATTGCGCTCGAGCCGGCAATCGAAGTCGAGCCCTTCTTTGCGCGCCTGCCGCGCAGTGCCGAGCTTCCCGATTACCCTCTTTGGGACGACTCTGTGGTCGGCACGACGTTAGCCCGGGCGGTGAACGCATGATCCGCGAGCAGACCGTAAACATCGGCACCTTGCAGCTCGACTGCGGCGTCCGGCTGCCGGACGTCGAGCAGCGCGTCACGATCTACGGCACGCCCGAGGACGACGGCTCCAACGTGGTCCTCGTCGAGCACGCGCTTACGGGCTCCAGCCGCGCCGCCGAATGGTGGCCTGGAATCGCGGGCGACGGCGCGCTTTTCGACCCGAAACGTTGGTGCATCGTCGGAATCAACGCACTGGGCAGTTGCTACGGCTCGACCGGCCCGGCATCGCCTGCCGGCAACGGCAAGCCGTTCGGCGCGCGCTTTCCGCGCGTTACGGTCGCCGATATCGTTCGCGCGGAACTCGCCGCGCTCGACCGAATCGGCATCGCCCGGATAGACACAGTCATCGGGGGATCGCTGGGCGGCATGCGTGCGCTGCAATGGGCGCTCGCCGCGCCGGAGCGTCTGCGTACGGCAGTCGTCGTCGGCGCTCACGATCATCATAGTGCGCTGGGCATTGCCCTCAATGCGCTTCAACGCGAAGCCATCGCGCTCGATCCGCGGGGCGGCTTGCGACTCGCCCGCAAAATCGCGATGCTTAGCTACAAGAGCGACGAGTTATTGCGATTGCGTCACGAGCGGCGCGGCGACCGCCTCGGGAAGCCTCGTTTTGACGTTGAGGGATATCTCGAACACCAGGCCGATCTCTTCGAGGCGCGGATGGATCCGCAGAGTTACCTTGCTTTGACGCACGCGATGGACTCGTTCGACGTGCGGGACTCGCGCATGCTGCGCGACTCATCCGAATTCGTCTTTGTCGGCATTACCTCGGATTGGCTTTTCTTAGCGCAAGACGTCCGGGCTGCCGCACGGAGGTTAACTCTGCGCGGCGCGCGAGCGCGCTACGTGCAGCTTCGCTCCAACCACGGACACGACGCGTTTCTCGCCGAGGCGTCCCAACTGCGCGAGCTGCTCGAACCCTTCGCCGGAAAGGTTTACTGCTATGACTGAACGCGGCTTTACGACGCGTGCCGTTTGGAGCGGTCAGGAACCGTGCCCTGCGACGGGTGCGACCATCGTTCCGGTCTATCAGAGCGTAACGTTCACCTTGCCGCGCGTCGGAACGACAAAGGGGTTCGATTACTCGCGAACCATCAATCCCACGCGCGTCGCACTGGAGCGCCAGCTGGCGGCACTCGAGGAAGGTGAGTACGGCTGCGCCTTTGCTTCGGGAATGGCCGCGGTCGCCGGGGCGACGTCGCTGTTGGCCGCCGGCGATCACCTGATCGCAACGCGCGATATTTACGGTGGAACGCATCGCCTCCTGACGCAGGTGCTGTCGCGGTACGGAATCGGCGTAACCTTCGTCGACACGACCGACTCGGGCGCCACCTGGAGCGCCGTTCGCCCGAACACCAAGCTGCTTTGGCTCGAAACGCCCAGCAACCCAACGCTCAAGCTCTGTGACATCGCCGAAATCGCCCGCCGCCGCCCATCGGGCGTCGTTATCGCGGTCGATAATACGTTCGCATCGCCGTTTCTACAGAAACCGCTGCGGCTCGGGGCCGACTTAGTGGTTCACTCCACGACGAAGTACATCGGCGGCCACAGCGACGTCCTCGGCGGCATCGTGATCGCCAACGATCGCGATTTGGCCGAACGAATCGCCTACTATCAAAACTGCATGGGCGCGGTGCCGGGATCGTGGGATGCGTACCTGACGCTGCGCGGCGCCAAAACGCTTGCGCTTCGCATGAAGGCGCAGTGCCGCAACGCCGCCGCGGTCGCCGAGTTTCTCGCTGCCCGAGACGACGTCGCCGGCGTCTACTACCCCGGGCTTCCGTCGCATCCGCATCACCAACTCGCCAAGCGCCAAATGAGCGGATTCGGCGGCATCGTCTCGTTTCGGCCGCGCGGCGGCGTCGAGCGCGCGCACGCGATCGCCGGGTCGACCTCGGTCTTCAGCCTAGCCGTCTCTTTGGGCGGAGTCGAGTCGCTCGTCTGCAGCCCGGCGAAAATGACGCACGCTTCGCTCACGCCCGCCGAGCGCGAAACCCTCGAGATTACCGACGACCTTCTGAGACTCTCCGTCGGGATCGAGGACGTCGACGATCTTATTAGCGATCTGGCCGGCGCCCTCGACGCCACGGCCGCGGCCGGTTTACGCTCGGCCGGAGCCGGCGCCTAGCGTCAAAAAAGAGGCTGCTCGCCTAGCTTAAAGAAACAAGACGGTTGTGCCGTCAGTCTTTTCTCTGACGTCTAACGGCTTTTCAGCGAAGCGTCCTATTGTAGA
>DATAPM010000329.1:0-5072 GCA_036265225.1 Vulcanimicrobiaceae bacterium | reverse complement strand
CCCGAGACGAATCACTCGTTAGACGCCTTGGGCAGTGATGGCTCTCAGCGCAAAAAGACCGAACTGAATGCTCAGCGCAACCTGCAAAAGCGCCAGTACGACCGTGAGCAGACTCAGGGGCAGGCCGAGCACGCGCATGATCGGCCCGACGAAAAGCATCACCAATAAATCTATGGCCATGCCGACGAGCGCCAGAAGCAAGATCATTCCGGCGTTCGCCGGGGAAAGCGTCAGCAGAACGATGAGCACCGCAATCCCGTACGGAGTGGCGATGTCCGGGAAGGCCAGCGGCGATCCTGAAATCGCCAGCGTCGGCGGCCCGCGATCGACCGGCGTCTTCTCGACGTAGAGCTCCAAAATCGACTTCATCGCAACCACGAACAGGATGACCGCTCCGGCCAAAGCGATCGCGCCGATCGAAATTCGCCATTTGGTGAGGAGCGCCGCGCCGACAATGGCCGAGAGCAGCACGCCCGTCGTGGCCAGCAGGCTTGCGCGCAGGGCGATCTTCCGCAGCAGCAGCGGAGGCGCACCTTTCGTCAGCGCAACGAACGTCCGGATGAAATTAATCGGGCCGAGCGTTACGAAGAGGATTACAAATACTTCGGAGCCCGTGAGCGCGGGCTGGTCCAAGATTCCGACCTGAAAGTTCATCGCGCAACCCTCCTCGGCTCGTCCATAATTCTAGCAATGTTCGCCAAAAACGCCACCTCGTCGCCGCTCGTGACGTACAGCGTGCGCCCCTCGCCCTCGGCTGCGACCGCGAGCGATGCCGTCCGTTCCGCCTGCACGATCGCTGGATCGATGAGCGCGACGCTGCTGCCGAGCGCGGAGCGAAAGTGCTCTTCCAGCACGGGGTAGTGCGTGCAGCCGAAAACGAGCGCTTCGAGATCGAGCGGAAGATGCGCGCATACCTCGGCGACGGCGGCGCGCGGCTCGCTGCCCTGCGTTTCTCCCGCTTCGACCAGCGGCACCAGCGCCGGCGCGGGAACTTCGACGACGTCGACGCCGCCGATGTACGCGCGCAGCGTACGCCCATAGGAACCGGCACCAACCGTCGCCGCCGTAGCGACGACTCCGACGCGCCGGAAGCCGCCGCGTTCCACCGCCAGCGCGGCCGATTCGATCAAATCCAGGACCGGCGCGCGCGAATCCGGCCATCCGTACCGCTCGGCAATCGCACACGACGTATTGCAAGCCATGACGATCGCCGCTACGCCGTATTCGTCGAGTCGCGCGAGATTTGCCCGCAACAGCTGTAGGAGCTCTGCGTGCGGCCGGTCGCCGTAGGGCACGTGCGCCTGATCGGCAAAAAATACGACATCCGCGAAAGGCAACCGCTCGCGCACCCGCGCCAGCACCGTCAACCCGCCTAACCCCGAATCGAACAACCCGATCACGCTGCACCCTTTCTACGCGACGGGCGACGCATTCCGCTACCGCAGCCCGGAGGAGCGTTCGGTATGCCTATTGCGGAGGCTGATTAGGAACGGGATAGCGCTGCGCGTACTCCCCGATTCCATCGGCAATTTCTTGCGCGACTTTTTGCCGCCACGCCGGCGACCCCAGCAACGCCAAGTCGTTGGGATTCGTGAGGAAGGCCATCTCGACGAGTACCGCCGGCATCTTGGTGTGCAGCGTGACGTAGAGGTGGCTCTTGACGACGCCGTCGTCTTTCGTGCCATCGTTGGCAAGATGGGTTTCGATGGTCCGCGCCAGCGCTACGTCGTCGGGCTTAGAGATATAGCAGGTCGTGCCGTAGGGGCCGGAGTTGATGAACGCGTTCGTATGGATGCTTACGAAGAGCCGCGCTCCGGCGTTGTTGGCCACGTCTACGCGCGCCTGGAGCTCGTCGCGCGCGCTGTCGTTGGGCGCGAAGACGTCAACGTCGGTCTCACGCGTAAGCTTGACCTGCCAGCCCCGCGCGACGAGGAGATCGCGCAGCCGCTTAGCGGTGTCGAGATTGAGGGTAGCCTCACCGAGGCCGCTATGCTGCGAGCCCGGATCGCTTCCACCGTGGCCGGGATCGATGACGATGAGACGCGGATTGGTCGGGACGTACTTGCTGCGCGGGGCGGTCGAGCCGAACTTCCACGTGGAATCCTGCGGGTTCGACCAAGTAGAGTCTGCAGCGTCCTGCGGCGCCGGCGTTATCGGTGCGGCATTCTGCTGCGCCACCGAAACGATGCTCCCGACGCTCCCATTCCCCGATCGCGGGCCGTCGGCCACTTCCTGCGCGCCGATTTGCACGGTGAGACCGCTCGTCGACGGTAAAAAATTGATTGACTGTTGCCCTTCCAGCGACAAGGCGATGCGCACGGTTGCAGGATCGACTTGACGCACGCGCATCGAGACCAGCGGGCTCGACTCGTTCTGTTCGACTGCCGGTCCTTGCAACTGCGCATTCTTGATGTCTATCCAGAATCGGTTGTCGGGCGCACGCAAGCGATGCCACTCGTACGCGGCGTCTCCGGAAATCACGATTGCCACCGAGGCGCCGTCATCGCCCGGCGTAACCGTCACGCCGGTAACGAGCGTAGGCCCATTACTCGATCCGGGCGCCGGCTCCGGCGTCGGCGAGTTCAGATCGGCGGTCTGCGCAGGGGTCCCTGCGCCGGCGGCGTTATTAGAACCGGCAAACGTCAGCGTGACGTCGCCGGTGTTGTCGTTTCGAGGCGGCTGCGCCGCCGTGCCCGGCGCGAGTTGAACGGTCACTTGCGTCGACGGCGTTCGGACCCCGCCCGACGAACGAACGTCGAGCGTGCGTACGCCGCCGACGTTGATACTCTTCGTGCCGCTCAGCGCCGTGCCGACACCGTCGAACGCGTAGGTGATCGAGTCGCCGCTCTGACGCACGATGCGCGGTCGAATCGACGCGCCGGCATGCGCCGACAGGACGACGGCGTTGCCGTCTTGGCGCACGTCGAAGGCGGCAAGCTGCGGTTGGAGGACGTTCGTCGAACCGTCTTGCCGCATCGCGAGATCGAGGGAACCCAGCAGTTCGTTCAGCGGCAGATATGCCTCGGTTCCACGAAGGAACGGGGCGAAGCTCGCCTGCAGTGCTATTGGTCCCACGTCGTAGCGGCGATCTCCGATCGCGAAACTGACGACCGTCGGCACCGGCGTGGAGATCAGGATGTAGCGCTCCCCGGTGCGCCACGTCAACTGTGCTCCGGTTACTCGCAAAAGCGTTTGAAATGCGGGATCGTTAACGCCGATCGCGGTCGCCCCCGCGGTGGTGGCCACGTGGGTAAACAAGATCGTCTGTCCGCGATAGACGGCTCGCAGCGGAGCATCGGCGCGGGCGGGCAGCACCAGCAGCCCGAGCACCGCGACGATACTACCAATCGTTGCGATGTAGCGGTTGATCCAGCTCAAGATGTCCTCCGGGTAGCGTTTCCAGGCGCGCGCCGTTCACGGTCACCTGGACCGCAGCGACGCCAGGAAGTCCGGTAATCGTATAGACGAGCGCTTTGAACTCGCCGTTTTCGCCGAAGGTTCCTCCGGCTTGGCGCGCTACTTCCTTAGAAAGGTCGACCGTCGCCGTCGAGCCGGTGAGATTCACGCTCTGCACGCGCGTTCCGGGTGGAAAGCGAATGGCGCCGACGTCGTTCGGCGGGCCCGCAATCGCTTCGACGGCAGCGTACACCAGCGTGTTGTGACGGTGCTCGGCGTCGCTCTCGCCCGGTTGCTGCGGCCGCAGGGAGACGCGCATACTACCCATAGTCGTGCCGTCGAGCTTGGTGTAGTAGACGGCGATGCTTTCGCCGTTTGCGGCGGGACGATGAGAGAGAAAGTACCATGTGCTTGCGGACACGATTGCCAATAGCACGACGAGGACGACCAGGCGAGTCGAGCTCACGTTGAACCGCAATTCGCGAAGGTCGGCGAAAATACCCCCGTCGAAGGCGCGCTTGATGGTAATGCGGCATTGAAATGGCTTGCGAAAACGATTCGTAGTGAGCGTCGCGCACTGGAACGCGCGCGCCGCCGTTTCGTTCGCGACCCCACCGAAAAGCGGCTGCACGTGGTACGCACGAGGGGCCGGCGATTGCGCTCGCTCTTGGAAGACGTCGGCGCCGTCGCCCCGCACCGCGAACTTCTCAAGCGGGTCAAGCGGGCTGCGGCAGCCACCGACGCCGCCCGGGATGCGGCGATCCTCCTCCGGCTGCTCGAGAACAACGTAACCTCGAGCGAACGCGAGTTAGCCCAGCCGCTCTTCGAGCGGCTGCGTGAAAAGGAGAGTGCCGCTACGGGCGATGCGTGCCGCCGGCTGCGCCGGGCTCGTTTCGAACCGTGAAGCCGCAACGAATTGACCTGCGCGGGGCTCGCAGCCTCGGCGACGTTGCGAAGCGGGTCCTGGAGACGCGCTTAAGCGAAGCACGCACGCTAGCCGGTGCGCTCGAAAGACGGGAACGGCTCGAGTTGCACGACTTTCGCATCGCCTGCAAGCGGCTGCGTTACGCGCTCGAGCGGTTTGAAGCACTCGATTCAACGCTCGCGCTGGCGGCGGATCGGCTTGCGCGATTGCAAGACGAGCTGGGCGAGGTTCACGATCGTGACGTCCTCTTGGCGATTCTTCCTCCGGCGATGGGGCAAACGGAGCGTCGCTTGCAAAGCGAGCGCGAGGCGTGCGTCGATCGCGCCATACTGCTTTGGGGCGAACTGCGAGGACTGATGCAGGCTGTCGACTCTCACCATTTTTGAATACCACTCTAATCGTTCTCCGTTAGAGCGCCGCTCGTAATGGTGGTAAGAAAACAGCATGATGAATTTACGATCCTACCTGCTTGCCGGCGCCCTGGCTGCAGCGGCGCTCGGCGGAGCGACGCTCGGTGCAATGGCGCCGGCGTCGGCGCAAGTCTACGGCGGCATTTACGTTCAGACCGGCCCACCGGCGCCGATTTACGAGGCCGTGCCGGTTGCCCCCGGCCCTGCTTATTACTGGGTAGGCGGCTACTGGAACTGGAACGGCTACCGGTACGTCTGGAATCATGGTCACTACGCGTATCGTCCATACACGGGCGCGGCGTGGCGCCCGGGCCACTGGTCGCACGACCGTTACGGCTGGT
>DATAPM010000328.1:0-6597 GCA_036265225.1 Vulcanimicrobiaceae bacterium | reverse complement strand
GGCCGAGGCCGGCGCAGTTAATGATCCACTGCGGCGCCAGGCTGACGAACGAACCGTTTCGCTGTGCGACGACGATGTTCTCCCCGTTGGCGCCGAGGCGCCCGGCGAAGGTCGCAAGCCGCCCGGCGTTTTCATAGGCGAGCCGAACTTGGTGAACCGGCTGCGGCGCACGATGACGGTGTCGATCCCAGCGGCCCCGCAAATGACGTTCGAAGCGGCGTTGCTCGACGGCGGGCACGCGGCGCCAAAGCACTTCGGATTCCGGTCGCAGCGCATCGAGTACGGCTTGCCAGTCGAAGCCGCGCGCCGCCGCCTCCTCGACGTGCCGGCGGAAACTCTGCAGCAAACTGCCGGCGCTCTGCGTGTCGAGGGCCGGCACGACGTCGTAAGGAGCGACGTCGGCGTGAACTTGGGGAAAGCGTCCGTGACGCGACACAACATCGATTCGCCCCTCATGACCGGCGGTTTGAAGCGCAACGAGTACGTCGAGCGCCGTCAGTCCGGAGCCGATGATGAGAACGTCGCCGGCCACGCGCCGATAATCGAATCGCCAGGGGTCGCGCACGTACCCGGCGCGGCGCCGGATTTCAATCGGAAGGAAGTCGTCGTTCGGGGGGAGATTCCCGGTTGCCAGCACGAGGCGCCGCGCACGCAGGCGCGTCGCTGAGGAAGTCTCGATGGTAAAACCGCCGTCGGCAGCCGGCGCGACGTGCGCGGCCCTTTCGGGGATGTGAGTGAATCGCGGTCTTCGGAACGCTCGCTCCGCGGCTTCTCCAATATATTCACCGTAGAGCGCCCGCGACACGAAATCAGAGGGCCCGCCCCGCGATCCGAGCCAATCGACGAAGTGACCTGGATCGTCGGGAACGAGGCTCATCATGTGCGCGCGCGTGTTGAGCAGATGCTCGCGGTGTGCGGTTCCATACGCGGCGCCTCGCCCGAGCGTGCCTGCCTCGAACAGCGAAAGCGAAAAGTTCTCCGGCGCGATCTCGGCAAGTATCGAAGCTAGGGCGCAACCACTGAACCCGCCGCCGATTACGGCGACGTCGACGTACGTCATGGCTATGAGGCCACCGCGTCCAAGGAGAGTACGTCGTCGTACGTCCCGATGGCGGTCTCGCATCGGCGTGACAGTTCGTCGTAGACCAAAAAGCGCTGCAGAGGCCCGCAGTAAACATGAAGCGAGATGGCAGGAGCTTCCAAACTCGCTCCCACTCGATGCAAATCAAAGCGCCCCGAGCGCGAGTCGATTTCGCTGCGTTGCAGCTTTCGTGATTCGCGAGGCTCGACGCAAGCATAACCGGGAGTCTCACCGGAATCGAGCCGGACGTAGTCCTCGACTTCCAAACAACCCTCCAAAACGGCCATCCAGCATTGCTGCCCGCCGTGGTCGTGGATCGCGGAAATAGAGCCGGGAGCCCAGTTGAGGAGGAGCACCTCAAACCGGGCATCCCGATAGACGCACGTCCTTGTATAAGTGCTGGGCCGCGCCGGCAAGCGGCGGCGAGCGTCCGGCCACAGCGATGCAGCGCCCTCCAAAAGGCCGTTCACGACCTCACCCTCCCCATCGAAGGCCCGAACGTTCCTAAGGCCGTCCAACAAAGCGTAAAGCAACCACATACCCTCAAAAGATAACTGAAGTTATTTTTTACGCCACCTTCCCCGCAGAAACCCTTCCCTCCCAAGTACGGGCCAGCCGCAGAAAAGATGACCGACGTCACCTTTATGCCCGAATCGCCCGGCCTCCTCCTTCGGCTCGGCTAGATTACCTCGGAGCCGGCGGTGTTAGGTGCGCGGGCTTCCAGCGGAGGTTCGGCTGCCGCGCCGCTCGCGTTTCGTCGACGCGACCGACGACCGTCGTCACCGGAGCGTCAAAGAGTGGTTGTGGATCGCGCTCTGCCTGAGCCACGATCGCCCGCAATGCCTCGACGAACTCGTCGAGCGTTTCTTTCGACTCGGTCTCGGTCGGCTCGATCATCAAACACTCGGGCACGATCAGCGGAAAGTAGATCGTGGGCGCCATGTAGCCGTGGTCGAGCAGCGCTTTCGCGACGTCGAGCGCGCGCACGCCGTGCTCCTTTTTCAGCTTTTGCGCCGATGCAACGAACTCGTGCCGGCACAGCTCCGGGTAGGGCGTCTCCAAAAACTCGGCAACTTTCACGCGAAGATAGTTGGCGTTGAGCACGGCCAGCTGCGAAACGCGTTTGAGCCCTTCGGCTCCGTTAGCGTAGAGATAGGCGAGCGCGCGCGCCGCGTGGGCGAAGTTCGACCAGAAAGATCGCATCGGGCCGATCGACTTGGGCCGGTCGAAATCGAGACGGTAGGCATCGCCCTCGCGTACGACCACCGGCGTCGGCAAGTAGGCGACGAGGTGCGGCGCAACGCCGAGCGGACCGTGTCCCGCACCGCCGCCGCCGTGCGGAATCGTAAACGTCTTATGCGTGTTCAGATGCATGAGATCGAAGCCCATGTCGCCCGGGCGCGCGTAGCCCATGATCGCGTTGGCGTTGGCGCCGTCGTAGTACATCAGGCCCCCGGCTTGGTGTACGGCGGACGCGATCTCGGCTATCTCATCTTCGAAGAGGCCCAGCGTATTGGGATTGGTCATCATGCATACCGCGGTATCGGCACCGAGCACCTTGCGAATCTCCTCGACGCTGACCCGCCCGCGCGGATTGCTCGGCAAGGAAATCACTTTGAAACCGCACATCGCCGCGGAGGCGGGATTCGTACCGTGCGCGGTGTCGGGAACGATGACCGTATCGCGCTGCGACTCGCCGCGCTCTTTGAAATACTTCTTGGCAATGAGCAGCGCGCCGAGCTCGGCGTGCGCGCCGGCCGAGGGATTGAGCGAAAAGGCGGCCATCCCGAAGAGCGAGCTGAGCGAGCGCTCGAGCTCGTACATTATCTGCAGCGCGCCCTGCGCCAGCTCGTCGGGCGCGAACGGGTGGAGTTCCGCAAACTCGCGGCGCGCGACGATCGCGTCGTTCACGCGCGGATTGTACTTCATCGTGCACGAGCCCAGCGGGTAGAAGCCCAGATCGATCCCAAACGTCCGACGCGAGAGCCGAGTGTAATGCCGAACGACGTCCATCTCGCTGTTGTCCGGCAAGGGCAGCTCGTCGCGAAGCGCGGACTTCGGAAGAAAATTCTCGAGCGGTTGACCGGCCTCCACGTAACGATTGGCACGCCCCTTCTGACCCGTTTCGAAGATCAGCGGGATGCCGGACTTTCCGTTAGGGGGCTCAGACGGCTGCGGGGACATTGAGCACCTCCTCGAGCGCGCCCGCAAGCGCGTTGATGTCGCCGGTGGTCGTCAGTTCGGTCGCCGTCATCAGAATACAATGGTCGAGTTCGGGATAAAAACGGCCGAGATCCACGCCGCCCAAGATTCCGCGTTCTTGTAAGGCGGTCAGCGTGGTGCCGCCCGAGCGGCCGACGTCGGCAACGAACTCGTTGAAGAACGGCGCCGGATACTTGATCGTCACCCCGCGCACGTTGGCAACGGCGCTGGCAAGCTCGCGCGAGCGCGCCAAGTTCAGCGCGGCGACATCGCGCAAGCCCGTTTCGCCCATCAGCGCGAGATAGATCGTCGCAATGAGCGCGCAGTGCGCCTGGTTCGTGCAGATATTCGAGGTCGCGCGCTCGCGCCGAATGTGCTGCTCGCGCGCCTGCAGCGTCAGGACGTAAGCGGTGCGTCCCGCACTATCAACCGTCTTGCCGACGAGCCGTCCGGGAATGCGCCGCATATGCTCTTGCGTCGAGGCAATAAATCCGGCGTACGGACCGCCGTAGGCAACGGGCACGCCAAAGCTTTGCGCTTCGCCGGCGACGATCTGTGCGCCCCACGACGAAGGCGGCGCTAGTGCGGCAAGGGAGAGTGCTTCGGCAACGACGGCGATCGGAATCGTGCCGCTATCTTTCATCGCCTCGATCGCTCCCGCGGCCGGCGTATCGACGTTACCGAAGAAGTTCGGCGACTGCAGGGCGACGGCCGCGTACTCGCCGCTAGCGACCGCCGCCGCCAATGCGGCGAGGTCGGTCACCCCGTTTTCGGTGAACGGAATCTCGTCGATGACGACGTCGAGACCGTCGCAGTAGGTGCGCAGAACGGCGCGATAATTGGGGTGCACGGCACGCGAAACGAGAATCTTTTGGCGTCCCGTCGCGCCCAGCGCCATGATCGCCGCTTCCGCAAGCGCCGTCGCACCGTCGTAAACCGACGCATTGGCGATCTCCATGCCGGTAAGCAGGCAGATATACGTCTGCCACTCGTAGATCGCTTGGAGATAGCCCTGAGAAACCTCGGCTTGATACGGCGTATAGGCAGTCAAAAACTCGCCGCGCATGACCAGCGCGGCGATCGCCGGCGGAGCGTAGTGCCGGTAGGCGCCGGCGCCGAGGAAAGAACGGCAGTTCGCCGCCGCGTTTGCGTCGGCGAATCCGGCGAAGCGGCGCTGAATCTGGTACTCGGGAAGCGCCGGAACGACCTCGAGCTTGCCCTTGAGCGCGACCGCATCGGGAACGCGCAGTAATTCGTCGAGCGACCCGACGCCGACGGCGGCAAGCATCGCCTCGATGTCGGCTTGGGTGTGGGGAGCGTACATTACTCGGCGGCGATCTTCTCGTAATCGGCGGGCGAGAGCAGAACGCCGGTCTCCGCCGGGTTAGAGGGTTTGATTTTCAGCAGCCAGCCGGCACCGTAGGGTTCGCGGTTTACGGCCGCTGGGTCGGCATCGAGCGCCGCATTGACTTCCACGACCTCACCGGAGATCGGCGTGTAGAGATCGGAAACGGCTTTGACCGACTCTATAACGCCGACGTTGCCGAACTGTTTTATCGTAGAGCCGACTTTCGGAAGCTCGACGTAGACGATATCGCCGAGCGCGTTCTGGGCGTAGTCGGTGACGCCGATCGTCGCGGTATCGCCTTCGATCTTCACCCACTCGTGTTCTTTGCTGTAGAGCAGATCCTGCGGCTGCGCCACCTCTTCTCCTTTTCGATTACTTCTGACGTTTGTAGAACGGCAACGGCACCACGGTTGCTTCGTGCCGCGCGCCGCGAATCTCGACCTCGAGACGCGTGCCTTCGGCGGCCGCATCTTTTGAAACCAGCGCGGTGGCGATGTTCTTGTTCCCAACCGACGGTGCGATCGAACCGCTTCGTACCGTTCCGGCGATTCGGTCGCCGAGCCACACTGGATAATCCTCGCGCGCGGGCGCGCGTCCCGCCATGACGAGTCCGACGACGCGCTGGTAGTTATCGACGGCGAGCTGCCGTTCGAGAGCATCTTTACCGACGAACTCGGGCTTGTTCAATTTAATCGCCCAATTCAGCCCCGCCTGAACGGGCGTGATTTGTTCGGTCAGCTCGTGCCCGTAAAGCGGCATGCCGGCTTCGAGACGCAGCACGTCGCGCGCGCCCAAACCGCAAGGTTCCAAGCCCTCGTCGCGGTGCGCCTCGAGCAGTGCGCTCCAAATTGCCGCCGCCTGCGCTCCTTCAACGAAGATCTCAAAGCCGTCTTCGCCGGTATATCCGGTGCGCGCGACGATCGCCGGAACGCCGAGCACGCGCGTCTCGGCGCAGAAATAGTAGCGCATCGAACCGAGTTCGATGTCGGCGTGCGGCTGCAGCATCTCGACCGACTTGGGTCCTTGAATTGCAACCAGCGCGTAGAGTCCGTGCCGATTTTCGATCTCCACGCCCGCATCCGGAAGATGCGCCTGAAGGTGCGCCCACATTTTATCGGCGTTCGAGGCGTTGACGACCAGCAGCCAGCCGTCTTCTAAGCGATAGAAGATCGTATCGTCGTGCGTACCGCCGGCGTCGTTACAGAAGATGTTGTAACGAGCTTGCATCGGCTTCATCGTGCCCACCGCGTTGATCGTCAGCGTATCGGCCCACGGTGCCACCATCTCGCCGGTCAGCCAGAACTGCCCCATGTGCGAGAGATCGAAGAGGCCGGCGCGGTGCCGAACCGCGTCGTGCTCCTTGAGAATGCTCGAGTACTGAACGGGCATCTCGTAACCGCCGAACGGCACCATGCGCGCGCCGGCGCGCGCGTGCTCCTCGTGCAGCGGCGTGCGTTTGGTCGAAGTCGTCAAGCCGGCGAACCCGTTCCGGCCGACTTTTTCGGCTTCTCCGTAGGATAGCTGTTGAGGAAGTCGAGCGTGGCGTGCGCGACGATTTCAGTGCCGCTGCGAACGTAGACTTCGCCGTAAACGATTCGCCGGCCGCCCCGCAGCACGCGGGCTTCGGCGACGAGGTCGTGCGGCGGACCGGCGGGTGCGAGAAAGTTACACTGCAGAGCGATCGTCGTGGTATCCTGGTCGCGCCCGTAAATCGAGGCGAGCGCCACGTAGAAGACCGTATCGCAGAGGCTCACGATCGCGCCGCCGTGCACCGCGCCGGTGCCGTTGGTGATCTCGGAACGGTACGGCATACGCACCACGGCTTTGCCGTGCTCGACGCTTTCGAGCTTGAGATCGAGGAGCGCAACGAAGTTGCTCTTCTCCTTCTCCCAGGCGTGAGGCGCGTGCGAAAAGTCAATGCTCATATGAGTCGCCCTTTCCGTCCAGTCAAAACGTATCCCCGCCT
>DATAPM010000327.1:0-13035 GCA_036265225.1 Vulcanimicrobiaceae bacterium | reverse complement strand
GTCGCCGGAATGCGAGTGCTCCAGCCTGAGACGGTGAACCCCGCCGGCGTTGCTAACGTTGTCTCGGCATTGGAGCATAGCTATCTCTTCATACAGGGGCCGCCGGGAAGCGGGAAGAGCACGGTCGCCTCTGAGGTCATCTGCGACCTGCTGGAACGCGGTGCGCGCGTCGCGGTGGCCAGCACGAGTCACGCGGCGATTCATCATCTCTTACGCAAAGTCGAAGCGCGCATGGTCGAACGCGGATCCCGCTTTCGAGGACTGTACAAACACAGCAAGACGAACGCCGGGTCGGAGTACCGGTCGCTCCTGCCCTCACCGTACATTCTTTCGATTCCCGATAACGAACCGTTTGAACGGGAGGAGTACGACCTTGCCGGCGGCACCGCGTGGCTCTTCGCAAGAGAACAGCTTACGAATGCTTTTGATTACCTCTTCATCGACGAAGCCGGACAGGTAGCACTCGGCGATGCGCTGGCGATGTCGCTCTGCGCGCGCAACGTCGTACTCCTCGGCGACCCATCGCAGCTGGCGCAGGTTGGTCAAGGGCTGCAGCCGCTGCACGCCGGGGACTCGGTACTTGCGCACCTGCTCGGCGACGATCAGACGGTGACGCGCGAGCGTGGCATTTTCCTCGACGTATCGCATCGTATGGAGCCGGAGATCTGCGCTTTCGTCTCCGAAGCTATGTACGACCGACGCCTACGCCCCGCGAGCGCCACGGAGCTGCATCGCATTCGTCGGGGCGACGACGAGCGGGCCGGTCTTTACTTCAGGCCCATCGAGCATAGCGGCAACGGCGCGAGCTCCGAAGAGGAGGCTGACTACGTCGTCGCCCAGCTCGTCGCCCTGCTGCGCGGTGGTTGCGTGATCGATTCTTGGCCGCGCGACTTGGCCGGCATCGAGCGCCCGCTCGAGGATGCCGACGCGATCGTCGTAACCCCCTACAATGCGCAGCGCCGCTTGATTACTCGAAAGTTGGCCGAAGCGGGACTCCCCAACGTGAGAGTTGGTACCGTCGATAAGTTCCAAGGACAAGAAGCCGCCGTGGTCTTTTACTCGATGGCGACCTCGAGCGGCGAAAATCTGCCGCGCAATATGGGATTTCTTTTCGACCGCAACCGTTTCAACGTGGCAATCTCTCGAGCGCGCGCAGTTATCGTGCTCGTCTGCAGCCCTCGGCTCCTCGATATCCGCTGCCGCACTGCCGAACAGATGGCCCTGGTAAATTTGCTCTGCGCGTTCGACGAACGGGCCGTCACATGGAGCGCCTTGCGAGAATCTCTCGAGCTACCCGTTCGCCGCTCTGTACCGCACCGTTGATGTAGCCTTGCCAGTTGTAGGAGGTCTGCTCGCCGCAAAAGTGCACGTTACCTTCGGGTAGGCTCTCTACGCCGGCCAGCGTGGTGTACTGCCCTAACTTATAATAGGAGTAGGCACCGCGTGTAAACGGGCTGCCGATCCAGAAGTCCTGATAGGCGCGCCCGCTGAAGGCGCGTTGCGCTCCGGGGAGCGCCGGCTCGAGCGACGCCAGATACTCCCGCACCGTTGCGGGCGGCGCCGCGCCATGAACCTTCCCACGATAACGCGCGCCTTGCGACCCGCCGGGAAAGCAGACCAACATGCCGGCCTTTCCGGGCTGACCGATGCTGATGTCCCAGGCATCCTGAAAGGCCTCATCGGCGTAGGCCGTTCCGCTGTATCGCTCTTCGAACCAATAGCTCTTGTCGAACTGCAGATGTACCTTTGCGTTCGATCCGAGATCGAGATCGGCAATCGCTCGAAGTTTGCGTTGCGAGAAGCCGGCGTGTCTGCAGTCCACGAGCCGTAAGACCGTAAATGGAATCGAGAGCACGACGACGTCGGCGCGCACTACTTTGGTCGCCCCACTCGCCTTAAAGGTGCATTCGTACGAGCCGTCGCCGCGATGCCTGAGTGCCTCCAACGACGTTCCGAACCGCATCGTTTTGTTCGGAAGTTGCGCGATAATCCTCTCGACCAACTGATCGTTTCCGCCATCGATGGTGTAGCGGTCGTCCTCGCCGGTTCCTGAAAGATTGAGGCCTCCGCGGCGCATTCCCGACAGCAGAAAAATTAAGTTGAGTGAGCTCTGTTCGCTCGTCTCGCCACCGTACTCGCTCAGACAGGCCAGCCTCAGCAACGTTCCGATCTTCGAGCGCGAACCGCCGTGTACGTTCTTATCGAGCCAAGCGTCGACGCTCGTGCGATCCAGTTCGGCGCCCTGCGGCGTGTGGCGGAAAAACGTCGTCGGATAGCCGGCGGCTCGTGCCGCGCGAACCAGCGGCCCATGGACCCAGCGGTCATAATCGTTGACGGCCTCGCGGACGCTGTAGCGCTGTCCGGAAATCATATAGGTATCCCGGGCGTCCTTGGGATAGAGCGCGTTGAGATCTATTAAAGGCAAGCCGAGCTCCGAGGCAAGACGGCGCACGTGATGGTGCGTCGAGGCAATTAGCTGACCGCCATGCTCGGTAATCTGGTTGTCAGCGAAAAATCCGCGCAGCGTCCAGGTTCGGCCACCGGCGCGCGTGTTCGCCTCATAAACGTCGCAGTGAAGAACCGCTTGGCGGAGCCGGTAGGCACAGGTCATTCCCGCGACCCCCGCGCCGACGACGACGATACCCGATCGCCCGGAGGTACGATTTGCCGGCGGCAACGCGATCGGGATCGAGGCTCCAGGAACGGCACATCCGGCCAGCGCGAGCGATGCCGCGATTCGAGCTAGGAAATCGCGACGCGACGAATCGTGACGATTCGCTCGCCGCTGCTCGACCTGCGCGACAACGCGCTGCGCAAAGATTCCGATCGGACTGCGGGACACCTCACTCCCTTACCGCGAGCACCCCTCCACTGCGCTAGCCTCGGCTGCAGCAGACCACCAGGGCGTTCTCCTTGACGAACTTCTTCCAGGCTTTTCCACCGCGCAGAGCCGCATACCGGCTGCGGCAAGCGATAAGGATGTGCGCCGTTACGAGCGCGTCACCCAGGGCTCGGTGAATGGAGAACGATTCGCCGGCTCGCCCGTCTATGTCGAGAAACCGCCGGAGCGTTTGATTCTTATGGTTAGGGGCTTCCGGAAAAACGGCGCGCGCCAGGCGCATCGTGCAGAGCGCCTGGGCGGCTAGGGACGGTCCAACGAACGACAGATCGAAGCGCGCGCTATGGGCGGCGACGATGCGCCCGCGACAGAGTCGCCGCGCGTGCTTGAGCGCCGCCTTGAGGCTCGGCGCGCAAGCAACCATGGTGTCGGTGATACCGTGGATCGCCGTGGCCTCGGCTGGAATTGCGCGACCTGGATTGACCAGCGTGCTCCAGCGCGCGACGATCTGGTCGCCGTAGACTTCGGCGCAGCCGATCTCCACTACGCGATCCGCCGCCGGACTGAATCCGGTGGTCTCGACGTCTATTACACAGTACCGTTCCTCGCGCATGGCGCCACGCTACGCGGGCCGCGTGCCACCTGTATGGCATTCTGAAGCGTCCGCCTCAGGGGCCCGGACGAATTTCCATCCAGTTGCCGGGGTGGGCCAGCGGATTGAAACCGAAGCGCGCGTAGAGTTCGTGCGCGTCACGCGTCGCCAAGGTCCAGCGCCGCACGCCGCTCAGCTGCGGATCGGCCAACACCGTCTCCATCATCCAAACGCCGAGCCTGCTTCCGCGATACGCCTCCTCTACGATGACGTCGCAGATCCAAGCGAACGTCGCATAGTCCGTCACGACGCGCGTCAACCCAATCTGCCGGCCGTTCGACACATCGTAGAGGCCAAAGCAGCGGGAGTTGCGCACCGAAACTTCGGTACTTTCCCGCGTACGCTCCGCCGCCCAATAGCTGGTGCGCATCAGCGCTACGACTTGGCCAAGATCCAGGCGCGCGGGATCGGTGCTGATCTCGTAACTGCCGCACCGGGCCTCGTATATCACGTTACTCATCGAACGGGCGTCGTCGTGGTGCCGCCGGCGATCCAACGTCGCGCAAAGGCAACGCGACCGGCGCGGCAACGAATGCGCCGGTCGCGCCGGGTCTCATTACATCGGCGACAGCGAGAGCGTCTCGGTGTTCAGCGTATAATTCCCCGCGCCGACGAGATTGTTTGGATTGGCGCAGATCACGCTATTCTCGGGACCGTAAACGACCACGAGGTTTGCCGGACCGCACTGCACCTGCACGAGTTGGTAGTTGGAGAGGAACGTAGCACCGGGAGTGCTCGGCTGCACTTGATAGGAGTTGTAGGTCGTGTTATTCGCGCCGACGATGGAGCCGTAGACGGCAGCCGACGTCACGCCGATCGCCATCGCGCCCCAGAAGCCGCCGCCCCAGTAACCGGTTGCCGGATACCATGCCGAGCCGCCATTCCATCCGTAGTAGCCGCCGCCGCCGTACACCGGATTGTTGACGACCGTCCGGTTATTGTTGACATTAACGTTGGTATTGTTGTTGCTGTTGCGATTGTTATTGTTGTTCTTGTTGCCGTTGTTGTTACCGTTGTTCTTGTTGCCGTTGTTCTTGTTACCGTTGTTCTTGTTGCCGTTGTTCTTGTTGCCGTTGTTCTTGTTGCCGTTGCCCTTGTTGCCGTTGCCCTTGTTGCCGTTGCCGTTGCCGCCATTGCCGTTGCCGCGGTTGCCGCTTATGCTGCCGCTGTTGGCGACCCCGCGACTACCACCCGCGTTACCGCCATTACCGCCGGAAGGTCGCGAACCCGAACCGCGACCGGTATCGCCCGAGAGGTTGAAACCGTTGGACGGTCGCGATCCCCCGCCGGAAGGACGCGATGCCCCACCCGAAGGACGCGACCCACCACCGGACGGACGCGACATGCCGCCCGAAGGACGCCCACCGCCGCCGCGCATGCCGCCACCGCCGCCACCGCCGCCGCCGCGGCCGCCCCCGCCGCCGCCGCGTCCAGCGGACGCGACGGCCGGCTGCAGCGCCAGCAGAATTGCGAGGACCGCACAAAAGTACTTCATTACTTCACCACCTTGTCGATACGCCCGGTCAATCCGATGTAGGTGCCCTTTTTGGTTGTGATCGAGAGAAGCACGCTTTGGGGCGCGATCTTCGTTGTCGTTAATACCAAAGGTTGTGGGTCGCCGGTCATATTGACGTAGAGAGTACCGCGTTTAAAGTCGAGCGGGCTGGTCTCACCCGCCTGAACCAGGGTCGCGCCCGTAACTAAGCAGACCATAACTTTTCCCTGATAGGAGCACGCGGCGCGATTAATCAGGAGCGTGCCCTTCCCGTCCTCCGACGTCATGTAGAGCGCGTTGTGTATCACTTTGACTTCGACGTCGCTGTAAACGTCGGTATGACCATCCGCTTTGCGGATCGTCATCGTTCCCATCGCTCGCGCCGGCACCGGAATAAAGACGGTTAGCGCGGTCGTCACGACAAACGCCCAAAGCGCCGCGGCGCGGCCCCATGACGAAAATTGCTGATTCATGCCTGGAGGTTCTCCAGCCAGGGACTACCTCTTGCAACCGGCCGCCGGGTCGCGGGGCCCAGCCCTTCAGGCTTTCTTCATGCCCCCCCCTTACGATGAGCCGACGGTACGAGATGCCGCGCCGGAACGAGGCAGCAGAGTCTGGGGGAACCGAAACGGCGCGGCGTCTCTGCCGTTTTTATCTGGGCCCGCTTTTGCCGCTCGGACCACCCTCAAAGTGGCCAAGCGAGCCCGGCGGAAACGCCTCCGCGTGTGCTCGACACGATGAGATGAGCGCGGCAAAACTCGCATCGCTCATGCCGCTGGTAACGCGCAACCGCGTCAGCTCGTACGGCGAATCGCGTTGTGTTTGGAACGACGGATCGGTAGTGAAACCGAAGAGCAGGCCGGCCCTCTCTTCGATGCCGATCGTCTGCGCATCGAAGGCGCCGCTGGGATAGGCATATGCCTGGACCGCATCGTGAAGGTGGCCCTCCAGCGAACGGATGCAGTCGTCGATTTCGTACTGCTGAGCCGCCGCGTCAAGTAACGCGAGATCCACATGATCGACGCCGTGACATTCGATCGACATGCCCGCCCGGTGCATTATCTCTATCTGTTGCCATGTCAAGTGCCGGGAGTTGCCGACGTTCCCCGTATTGACGAAGAAGATCGCGCGATCGCCGTACCGCTGCAGGATCGGAAACGCATAGCGAAATTGGTCGCGGTAGCCGTCGTCAAAGGTGATCAGCACGGCCCGTTCGGGCCTGCGGCCTCCGGCGACGTCGCGCTCCAGCTCGGCAATGCCGATCGTGCGCAGGCCTTGGGCGTGAAGGTAGCGGAGCTCGGCCTCAAACTGAGCCGGCGAGACGGTTAGGGCCCGCGAGGTGTGATCCGACGGCGACGATACGTCGACCCGATGGTACATCAGGACCATGGGAATAGCGAGTAGCACGGCGAGTAAGGCGCTCACGATACTTTACTCTCTCTTATACCAAAGGCGAAATCGCGGGTCTAGCCCCACAAGTCCGGTAAGGTGCGGCGCTACTCGACGCGCAGCGGGGCTTCCACGATTTGGCGGTCGCCCGGCGTGTTGCGAGCGATGATGTAGAGCTCGTACCAATGCCGGCGCGAGAGCGGCGGAAGCTCCAGGACGTGCGTGTGAAAGCGATAGATCCCGGGGCCGACGTGCGTGCTGTTGATCGAAAATGCCGCGGTACGCACCTCGACCGACGCCACGTTGGTACTCGCTACGATCGTGCCGTCGAACCAGATCCCCGGCTCGATGGTTAGCGTGGAGAACCACATCGCAACGATCCGCGGCGGTGCGTTCGGAAGCTCGACCGGCGCGGTAGGCATCGCTTGCGGCTGATGCTCCGAAACGACGAGGTTCGACGGAACGGCTACCGGCCGCGACGAACATGCGGACAGGAGCGTACCGCACGACGCCGCAAGTAGTGCTAATAAGGCGACGCGAAAAGGGTTTCGAGCCGAGTCGAAGGATGATTGCCGATAGATGAAGTTGATGGAATTGCTTTCCGCTCGGGAAGCAGCGGAGCCTTCCGTCCCTCGATTCGACGTCGCCGAACCGGCCGGTACCCCAACCCGCCTCGACTGGCTCATCACGTTTGCCGGCCTGTGGATCGTTACGGGACTCTTCATCGACGCGCATCAACACTTATTTCTCGCGGTCGAGTCGTTCCTAAATCCGTGGCACCTAACGATGTACAGCGGCGCGGTCTTCGCCGCGGTCGTGCTCGCGATCGAGGCCGTTCCGAACTATCGGCGCACCGGTTCGTTCTGGAAAGCGTTTCCGCCCGGCTACATTCAAAGCGCGTTCGGCGTTGCGGGATTGCTGCTCGGCGGCACCTTGGATTTTGTATGGCACGCGGTCTTTGGATTCGAGCATCAGCTCGATCTGCTCTTGAGCCCGCCGCATCTCTTTCTCCTGGCAGGGCTCTTCTTCTTGATTACCGGGCCGGTGCGCAGCGCGTTGCTGCGCCGCGACGAAGCGAACTTGCTCGCGCAGCTGCCGATGTTGATCTCGCTCGGGCTCGCTTTTGAGATCATTCAGTTCGTCACGCAATACGGATTCTATCCCGAAGCGTTGATGCGCGACCATCCACTTTCGCAGATCACGCATCAAAACGAACAGTTTACGCTTTCGGTATTCCTCTATTATCGCCAAGCCCTCGAGATTGCTATCGTCATCTGGCAAAGCTTGCTGCTCGCCGCCGCAGTCCTATACCTCGCGGTGAGTAAGCGGCTGCATTTCGGTGCCATCGCGATCTTGTGCGTGGGGGTGAAACTTTGGATCGGCGGCGAGCTCTCGACCGACCTGCTCGAGCTCGTTCTGGTCGTACTCGCCTCGCTGGCGGCCGGGTTGCTCGGCGATCTGCTGGTTGCCAAGCTGCGCCCCTCAGCACCCCGTCCTAACGCTTTCCGGATTCTCGGCTTCGTCGTACCGGCGGCGTACTTTGCGGCATATTTTGCTTTCGCCGTACCGCTTTTCGGCGGTACGTGGTGGGATGCTAGCTTCGTCTTCGGGTCGATCGCCGAAGCCGGAATCGTTGGTCTCTGCATCAGTCAGCTACTGCTCGCGGGATCGCACAACACTCCCCGCGCGGCATGAGACTTTATCCAAGCGCGTACATCTTCGCGCTTGTGACGGTCATCCTCCACCTAGCTCTCGCCCATCGCTTCGGTTACTACCGCGACGAGCTGTACTTTATCGACTGCGCCAAGCATTTAGCGTGGGGCTTCGTCGATCAGCCGCCGCTGGTGGCACTCGTAACGTGGCTGACGGCTCCGCTGGGCTACCCGGTTTGGGGCCTTCGCTTCTTCCCGGGTCTGCTCAGCGGCGTAACGCTGTTGGCCGGCTGCGCCATCGCCAAAGAACTACGCGGCGGTGCGTTCGCGCAAACGCTGACCGCGCTGACGATCCTCTTCGCTCCGGGGCTGATCGGCATCGCCTACGGACTCTCGACCGAGTTTCTTTCGCCGGCGTCGTGGACGGTGCTCCTCTATCTCACCATCCGCCTCGTCAAGTCGCAAGACCGCCGCTACTACGTTCCCATGGCTCTGGTGGTTACGCTCGCATTCTACGCGAAGTACTCGATTACGGCGTGCGCCGTTGCCCTGGCCGTAGGACTGCTCGTTACCGGACACATGCGGTTGTTACGCTCGTGGTGGCTGTTCTTGGGCGTCGCGCTGACGGTCGCCCTCGTGCTGCCCAACGTGCTATGGCAGATCAACCACGGATTCCCAATGCTCGAAGTGCTGCACAACGATCAACTCAACCGGCACGCTCTCCGTAACGGTATGGCCGACGAGTCTCCCAATCGTTGGATCAACGCGCTTTATATGTTCGGCTTGCAGTTCGCCTATCAAAACCCGCTCTATGCTCTCTTCTGGGTTTGGGGACTCATCTGGCTCTGGCGCGAGAGCGCCTACCGCTTCTTGGCCGTCGCATATCTCATACTCTTAGGAATGTTGATCCTGACCATCGGGCGCGGCTACTACATACAGGGCTTCTATCCGGCATTGTTCGCCGCCGGCGCCGTTGCCGTCGAGCGCGCGTTGAGCGCGCGGCCGCGCTGGCTGAGTCCCGCGGTCCTTACCGCCGTCGTCATCGCCGGACTCCCGATGTTTCCGCTCTCGATTCCGTTGCTGCCGCTGCCCGCGTATATGGCCTACGAGCGCGCCATTGGCCTGAGCCGTCCAGCGCCACCCGATGGTAAGAGCCACCTCATCAATCCGATGTTCGCCGATCAGTTAGGCTGGAAGACGATGACGCAAACGGTCGCGGGCGCCTACTGGTCGCTTCCCCCGCGGCAGCGTGCGATCACGGCCGTCTTCGCCGATCGCTATGCATACGCCGGTGCCCTGAACTACTACGGGCCGCGCTATGGCCTGCCGCCCGTCATCAGCCCGAACAACTCTTACTATCTCTGGGGGACACGCGGCTACAGCGGGAAGTCGATGCTGGCCGTCGGCGCGACGGACTACTATCTGCTGCTCCACTGGTTCGGAAGCG
Organism: Vulcanimicrobiaceae bacterium; assembly: GCA_036265225.1. Lineage (GTDB taxonomy): Bacteria > Vulcanimicrobiota > Vulcanimicrobiia > Vulcanimicrobiales > Vulcanimicrobiaceae > Cybelea. The sequence continues at coordinate 3,561 of DATAPM010000327.1, read as the reverse complement.
TCCAGCAGATTGCGGTCTACCGTAACGACTACCGTTGGATGCTCGAGGGCCCGCTGCCGATCTATCTCTGCACGCAACCCCGCGTGCCGCTGGCGGCGATGTGGCCGGCGTTCAAATACTACGGCCTTTAACGTCCTGCCAAGCGTTTTCGGAAGGAATCGCTTTCGAGCGCGTGTGACGTAGAGGGAACTTATGGAAAACGTGCACGCGGAACGCTCGGCGGGCTGGTCGGTCCTTTGCTACGTCGGCGTCCTGATTCTGGCGACTCTTCTCAACGGCGGCATGCCCTCGACGCACATCAAAGCGTCGGACGTCGCCTTAGTGCTCGATGCGCACCGCTTCTCGCTGCTCGTCGGGGCGTGGCTGACCTTCCCGGCGATGGCATTTTTCTTGTGGTTTTTGGTCGGCCTTCGCAGCTACCTAAGCCACGCGCGTGAGGGACGGCAAGAAGGGCTGCCGACGTTCGCCTTAATCGCCGGTGTCGTAATGGCGGCCTGCGGGATTTTTGCCGCGGCGCTTTCGACGGCCGCGATCTACGCCTCGCCGGACACCTTCAAAGACAATGCTCTGGCCGGCATTTACGATACCTTCGTCTTCATGCAGGGCGGCCTGGGATACGCGCCGGTTTCCGTCTTTCTCTTCGCTGCGGCGCACAGCATGCGCCGTCACGAATCGGCGCCGTCATGGTTATCCAGCTTCGGCTATCTCGCGGCGGCGGGCGCGGGCATTGCAACGCTCTCGATCTTCTTCCAAGATGGATTCATGGCGCCTGGTCAGACGGGCCCGGGCTTCTTCGGTGCGTTGCCGGCGGCGCTTTGGCTAGTGGCGACCGGAGTCATCCTCATCCGTCACAACAGCCTGGGCTCCGGATCGGCGAGGACGTCGGCGCAGTCGTAGTTCGCATTATTGACGCGCGCCGAGACTTCGCGCACGGCCATTTTCTCCGCGTCGAGCGGATGCAAGATCGAGGCGGCCACTTCCGGCGGCAACGGTTCGGGATCGAGCCATAAATCGACGCTCTCCGCTGAGAGAATGACCGGCATGCGATCGTGGACGTGAGCGACCAACGCGTTGGGCCGGCACGTCACGATGTCGCAGCAGGCCTCCCCATCGAGTGGATCCCAAAGACCGGCGAAAGCAAACGGCTCGCCGGAGCGCAGCGTGTAGTAATAAGGCCGCCGGTCGCGCCACTCGTAAAAACCGTCGGCGAACTCGATGCAGCGGCGGCGGATCGGACGCCGCCACGACGCGAGCGACTCGGCGCGCACGTTGATCCGTCCGCGGATTCCCCACACCATTGGTTCGACGGTATCGCGACCGTCGTTTCGCACGCCCAAGACACTCTGCGCCGGCGCGACGTTGTAGCGCGGTAGTTTGGTTTCGCTAAACTCCGGCCAGTGGAAACGCGGAAACGCGCTGCGAATCGCCTCCGGTTGGGTCATGGTGAATCGTCCGCACATGGCGGGGGAGATGGTTCGGCGGCCAGCACGCGACGCTCTGCACGACCACAGCCTACCCCCTTGCCCGCTCCTTGTGGCATAATGGGACGGTCCGTTTCTCTTCAAACCGGAGGAAATCTCGTGTTCTATCGCTCGTTTGCAGCCTGTCTCGCTTTCGCGCTCGTCGCGTTGCCATCGGCAGCGCCCGGCCAAGGCGCCGCGCGCCCGACGCTGGCCGTATTGGACTTCTCCACGCAGGGGCTGACCTCGGACTGGTATGGGTCGTTTCAACCCGGCGTGGCGCTTAGCGATCTGCTCACCGACCGGCTCGTCAACGCCGGCCAGTTCAACGTGGTGGATCGCAGCCGCCTCAATGCGGTGACCGGCGAGCATCAGCTGAGTGCAAGCGGCGAGGTCGACCCGCAATCGGCGATCAAAGCCGGGCACATGATCGGCGCGCGCTACTTGGTATCCGGAAACATCTTGCAGTTCGATCAAACCGGTGCAAGCGGAGCGAACGCGGGGAGCCTCCTGCCGGGCTATATCGGCGCTGCCGCCGGGGGCGTGTCGACACATCGCGTAACGATCAAGGTCGCCGTTCGCGTCATCGATTCGCGAACCGGGCAGATCGTTCAAAGCTTTTCCGACGAAAAGTCGCGCTCGGGCACGTCCTGGAGCGCGGGCGGATTCAGCGGCTACGCCGCCGGTTCGTACAACAACCAGCAGTTCGTCAGCAGCGACATGGGGCATCTCATCGACGACGAGGCTAGCGCAGTAGCAGCGAGCCTGGATCCGAACAAGTTTAACTCGGGTCCGGCGGCGCCGTCGCTGACGGGTCACATCGCCGGAATCGACGGTGCCAATGTCATCGTTGACATCGGCGCCAATCGCGGCGTGCAGGCGGGTCAGATCTTCGACATCGTTAAAGTGAAGTCGCTAGTCGACCCGACGACGCACCAGATTCTCAAGGTAAACGAAAACGTCGGCAAGCTGCAGATCGACACGGTGAGCCAGAATGCGTCGGTCGGTCACGTCATCTCCGGACACGCCGCCGTACGCCTGACGATAACCTCGGAGCCGTAAGCGGCTACGTCGTACCGGTAATGCGGGCGACGACGCGCTCGACCATTACGACGCGCGTCTTCGTCCACCGGTCGTGCAAGAGTTCGCGGCGCCAGACCAGGCTCAGCGGCATGATCACCCACCAGAGCGCGAAAACGATAAGGTAACGCGCGATGGTGCGCAGGATGCTTGGTTTACCGTAATCGATCGTCACGACGCGCAAGCCGGCGATCATCATGCCGAACGTCTGTCCGGCGACGATCACCAGCACCGCGAGGTAAATCGGCAACCAGAAAAAGACGCCTAGATGCGCGATAGCGTTGCCGATGTAGCTTGCCAGAGCGTCGACGTTGAGCGGTACGTTCTGTCCGGCAACCCTCACGGCCGCGCCGCGGGTCGACGAGCTCACCACGCTGCCTCCGAACGAGGTGATGATGGCCGTAACGATCACGCCGTCGATACCGAAGGCGGCAAAGCGCCGCCACCAGCCCGCGCAGTCGTTACGCGTAACCCGGAAGGCACCCGGCGCGGCCAGGGCCGGCGGCTCCTCGCTGCGTTCGCGCAAGAACCATTCCTCGGCGTTAGCGTAATTGTTGGTCGCGATAAAGCGGCGCAACGAGGTGATGCGCTGCGTCGCATAAGGTTCGCTGCTGAGCCACGAGCCCCAGCGCAGCACCGAATCCGCCTGAATCTCCGCGTCCTGCTCGGCAAAGGCTTCGTAGTCGACCTTCCGGCCGAATTCGTGAAACGCGGCGATCCCCATGGCGCGAATCGCCGCATCGAGAGAGCCGCAACAGAGTAAACCGACTTTGTCGCAGGTTAGGGCACAACGCCGCAGCCACGCTCCGAAGATCAGCGCGACGATCGGGTTCTCGTTTCCGTTAACGCTAAGAAGAGAATGAAAGCGCGTATGACCCGCGGCAATATGCCCGAGCTCGCGGCCGATCATGAACGAGAGCTCGTCGTCGGCAAAGAGCTCGATCCAATGACTGGAAAGCACCAGCGCATAGGGCTCGCCGAATCCCAGCGCGACCACCGGCACGTAGTTGTCCTCGCGTAC
>DATAPM010000326.1:0-7725 GCA_036265225.1 Vulcanimicrobiaceae bacterium | reverse complement strand
TCCTCGTACTCTTTATCGTCGTCGGCGTTTACTCCGAGCGGCTGTATGAAACTATCGACCTGGTCGGTCTGCTCAAAGCACCCATTTCAACGTTTCAACGAAATCTTTTCGGTGCGCAGGCGTATAGAAGCTTGGCGGTTTTCATCCCATGGCTTGGCGCGTTGGCAACATTGTGGATAGCGTTCGCGCGTCCAGGGTGGAGCGATAGATACTTGTGGAGCGCCGCCATGGTCATTACCGCGATGGAGCTTGCAACCGACGCGCGACAGTTGTTCTCGCGTCACGGACCGTCAGGAACGGAGCATCTCTATCCGAATCCACTGATGGTTACGGGGTTGATTGCCTATGGCAGTTGGCTTTTAGTCGCGGCTCGGGAGGGGCAGCCGAGTCCGGCGAAGCGCGTCGCGGGGGTACTTTTCGTGATCGCGCTCGTATTTATTATCGCCTTTCCGCTTCTTGCCGGATACATTCGGTCGGTAGATATTATCGGCTCTATTTTATTCGCTGGGGCGTGCTTTTCCGCGGGCGTCTTCGTCGCTCAGCTTTGTGGTGTTGATCTATTCAAACGCAACGATGCAAGTGCCGGATAGCCCAGATGCCCACTCAGCCTTGGCTGCTGCATTGCTCACAGTTCTATAGCGGATCGCAGCCGCCGCTCGGCGCGCCGGCCGCGATGCCGCAGAGCCGCGCGATTCAGCCAGCCAGAGCCGCCGCACGACGCTGGGACTTAGCATCAACGCGCCGAACGTTCCTGGCCGCCGGGTCGTTCAGCTTCCGGGAGGCATCGCACATGGGAACCTTCGCTCTTAGCCACTACGCGCTTACCGTAAGCGCGGCGGCTACATTGCTGGCGAGCTCCAGCGGATCGCAGTCCCCGATCGGCGCACTAGGCGTGATGCGTCAAGAGCGTGGCTTATGTTTGGGCGCGCGCCGCGAGGTCTAGAAGAGTCCAATGAGTTTGAAACTCTGCGCCGGGTTACTTTTGTTCCTGATCGCGCCTACCATACCATTAAGCGCCAATCAATCAGACGCGCTGGTCGTTCAAAGCTTTTACGACAACGTGTGCGCGTTCCAAAGAGACGGGGATTGGGCAGCTCTATACTCATTTAATATGAAGTATCTAGCAAATTCGTTTATTACGACCGGGATCAACGGTAAATCGCACGGAAAGCCCAGTGCTCTGCCGAACTTGCAGAACGCTCACTCCAGTGGCGGCAGTAAGCCGACATCCTGTTTCACGGAGGTTCGCAACGTAACGAGAAACGGCAATCAGATTACGGCGGAGGTTACGCTGCAGGGGCTACGCGCAGACAGCAGCAGCAGTGTCTACATATATGTGGCGCGATATGGGGTTGTCTTCGTAAATAGTCCACCTTGGCAACTACTTAAAAGTACCGAGCTCGAACACTGGTGGCTAGATGCAAATGGCACCGTGCTTGCGCACGCGCTGCTTCCCGGAACGGCGAGTCAGACTCCGCCGCCGGACCGGATGTGGTACGTCTTCCCGCTAGCGGTTGGGACGCAGATGGGCCATCTTACGCTATTGATCCCGCCCGATGTCAATCAAAGGCAACGGTCCGTTAGGCACTCATTTAGTGAATTTGGTTTTTATGATGGGCTAAGTGCCTCGCCGTTGTTTAATCTCGCAGAAGGCGACAGCTCATACGATCTCAAGAATTTCACAAAAACCTGTTTAAATGGCAGACTTGCGTGGAGCATTGATGGTAGCGATTCCGGAGACGTAGTCATGGGCGTACCAGGATCATGGGTGTCTCTCTGGTGGTCCGGCTTATCCGGTGATCGCCTTGCCGAAGCACGGGCCATCGTATCATCAATGAATCTTGACTTTGGGCCGACGTGCTAAAAGCATACTTCAGCGATTGTGCCGGATCGCAGCCGCCAATCGGCGCGCCTGGCGCGATGTCGCCGAACCTTGCGGTCCGCTAGCCAGAGCCGCCGCGTGACCGCTGGGACTAAGCGCCAACGCGCCGAATGTTCTTAGCCGCCAAGCAGTTCAGCTTCCGAGAGGGATCGCACGTGGGAACCTTAGCTCTTAGCCGCTACGCGCTTACCATCAGCGCTGTGGCTGCATTGCTCGCGGGCTGTGGCGGATCGCAGCCGCCGATCGGCGCACCGGGTATTATGGCGCAGAGCCGCGCGATTACAGATAGAGCCGAACTAAAAGAACGCTCCACTTCGGGCGCTTTACTTTATGTAATAAGTTATGGCTACAGCGTGACGATGCTATCCTACCCTGGGCTGATTAATAACGGGTCGTTTTCGCCCGAAGGTTTAGCCACGAATGTTTGTTCAGATCAAGAGGGCAATGTGTATGTGACTACTGGAGGCGGAGTAATCTACAAATATGCGCATGGCGGCACAGCACCAATCAAGACACTAACCGATCCAAACTATTGGCCGATCCACGGGTGCTCTGTAGATCCCACGACAGGCGACCTTGCCGTCGCAAACGACGGTCCTTCTGGCGGGAATGTTGCGGTCTATGCGGGCGGCCAAGGTCTACCGACTTACTATAGCAACTCTTCGATCACGACCTATGCTGGTTGCGCTTACGATGGGTCAGGGAATCTCTTTCTGGCGGCCTTTGATCACCGGAACAAAAGCGCTGGCGGTCGCCTAATTGAACTTCGCCACGGCAGCAGCGAGCTTGCAGAGATTCCTCTGGATCAACAGATCGCTGTGCCTGACCTCAATTCTATTGAGTGGAATGACCGGTACTTAGCGTTCGGTGGTACTGAGCATGGACAGAGGAATATTTACCACATCCGCATCTCAAAATCGAAGGGGACTCTAATCGGGAATACCGTTGCAAAAGGCGTGCGTCCTGGATGGTGGATAACTGGGAAAACGTTAATCAGCCCGTTTGGTCGCCAAAAGGCTGAAGAGTTAGGATTTTGGACCTATCCCAAGGGCGGCGGGATTACAAAGAAAGAGGACCCGTTCGAGAAGAACTCCTGGATCACGGCAGTAACGGTTAGCCCGTGAGCATCGGAATAATATATGAAACTTCGTAATTTAGCACCTATCGTAGTCGCTGCGTTGGCCGGTTGCGGCGGATCGCAGCCGCCGATCGGGATACCGGGCGCGATCCACCAAACCTCGGCGATCGCGCAGCACGCCGCGCGCAGCCAGTCGTGGATGCTGCCGGAGGCGAAGGGTGAAGACCTATTGTATGTCTCTGATGATGGCGACGACGACGTGGTCGTATATTCCTACCCCAAAGGCAAACTCGTTGGAAGACTGACCCACGGGATATCCAACCCGCAAGGCGTGTGTGCAGATAAGAACGGCAATGTCTTCGTCACCAACAACAGCCCGACCGAACTCATAGAGTATGCTCACGGCGAAAAGACGCCGATAGCAACGCTTCCCGATGGCAACAACGGTTTCCACATCGTTAGCTGCAGCGTCGATTCTACGACTGGTAATTTAGCTGCCACTAATAGCTTTGGAGTAAGCTACCCATACGAGGGTACGATCGCCGTATATCTTGGCGCTCAGGGCGAGCCGCATTATTATAGCAAACGGAGCATTTCAGCCTTCGGCTACTGCGCATACGACAATAGGGGACGCTTACTCTTTAGTGCTGAGAACGACAACTACCAAACCATGTTTGGTGAACTAACTCGCGACGGCATCCTCAAGAGCATTAAGCTCAAACAAAGTTTCGGCGAGGCGCCGATTGACTGGTACAGGGGCTTACTCGAGGTCGGTGATCGCAGCACAACGATCTTTCAATTCGCGTTGAGGGGTCGGCAAACTATTCCCAAAGGTAGTATCGGAATCGACGGAGCATCCCGGGGCTATTACCAGTTCACAATATTTCGCGGTGTAATTATCGTGGCGGACTTTTATGGCGGAAAAATCCTATTTTGGCCGTACCCTACCGGCGGTAGTCCGACGAAGACGATTACTCAAGGGTTGAGAGAGCCATTCGGCGTCACCGTTAGCCTCGCGCCTCACCGCTAACGCCCACCCGACCGCAGCGCAGCCGCATAGGGCTCACGCACTTAACACCCCGCAGCGTCGCGCCGGCCAAGCGCAAAGCTGACCTAAGTCTCCGGGGAACCATCGCGCTACGTCGAAGCGTTTAATCCTCGTCGAGGCTATTCGGAGGAGGAGTATGAATCGAGGTTTTCGGCAGGCGCTTATCGTGAGCGCTGTTGCGGCGTTCCTTGCTGGTTGCGACGGATCGCAACCGTTGACCGGCCCATTGAGTGCGAGAAACAACAGCAACAATGCTCTCCCCTACCATAAGACCTTTAAGTATACCGGCACCGAGCAGTCATTCGTTGTTCCGTCTGGAGTGACATCGATCACGCTCGTAGCGCGTGGCGCTGCTGGAGGCGGCATCGGTCCTTACCGATCAAGGAGCGGCCTCGGTAGTCGCGTTCACGCTGTCCTGCCGGTGATTCCAGGCGAAACGCTGTACGTGTTCGTTGGCGGCGCTGGATTTTATGATCCTAGCGATGGAGATTTTTACGGAGGTTTTAACGGTGGAGGCAACGCCGGACGCTGCTGCGAGGACGGCGAGGGTGGAGGGGGCGCTTCAGACATTCGTCAGGGCGGCGATCAAATAAGTGATCGAATACTGGTCGCTGGAGGCGGCGGCGGACAAGGCGGTTTCAACTGCTGCGGTGGTGATGGCGGTGCCGGTGGAGCGCATAAGGGCGAGGCTGGGAAGAGTGGCCGCTATGAAGCGCCCACCAATGGTCACGGCGGAAAGGGCGGTTCACAAACAGCTGGCGGTCGCGGCGGCAAAGGTGGTCAAAGTGGCGGCTACGGCAGCGGGCCTGGAAAGCCGGGCATTCCAGGGCAGTTGTGCCTCGGAGGATCTGGGGGCTACGGAGGTTCCGGCTTATCCAGCGACAGCTATGGTGGTAGCGGTGGCGGCGGAGGCGGCGGCTACTATGGCGGAGGAGGTGGCGGCGGCGGCGCTGGCGGCGAAATCGATGGCTCCGGTGGTGGCGGGGGCGGTGGCGGATCTTCTTATATCGAGCCAAGTGCGCTGCGTGCGAAAATGTGGCGCGGTTGGAACACCGCGGCCGGCGACGGTCTTGCCGTTATTAGCTGGCAATGAATAGCCCATACTTTAGCCGCTCTGCGCTTAGCACGTGCGTAGCTGTGGCAATGCTAACAGGTTGCGGCGGATCGCAGCCGCCGATCACCGCGCCCGGCACGATGCCGCAGAGCCGCTCGATCGCGCAACAGGCCGCGCGGGGCAAGTCGTGGATGCTGCCGGAGGCAAGTGGCGAGGACTTACTTTACGTTGGCGCCTACGACCAAAGCTATCAACACGGCGAGGTTTTCATTTATTCGTACTCCAATCAGCAACTTGTCGGTACGCTAACAGGGTTCGCTAACCCTGAAGGGCTCTGTGTAGATGCTGCAGGCAATGTATATGTCACTGACAGTTCAACGACTCAAAGAGTCTACGAATATCCTCATGGCGGTCTGAAGGCAAAGCGGACTATTGAGACACCGGGTCCGCCGTACGGCTGTGGCATTAACCCGATAAATGGTGACCTGGCCATCGCCAGTTTGACCGGGAGCGGTGGCGTTGGGCAGGTGTACGTTTATAAGCGCGCTCGCGGGCGTCCGAAAACGTACTCGACGCCAAATATCTGGCGCTTGTTTGCCAGCAGTTATGACGTTAGTGGAAATCTGTTCATTATCGGCTACAATGAGGGCTCTTCAGGGACTATTTACAAAATGGCAGAGCTGCCTCGCGGACAAGCGAAGTTACGCATAGTTAATACTCACGCCATTGGACACGTTAGTGAGGCACACTACCCCCACTCGCGCGGCCCTGCGTGGATACTGGGTAATACACTCGTTGCTCCAAGCGAAAGCCACCGCGGTCTAGGGTTCTATAACTACCCGGATGGAGGGCGTACCACAAGACGGTACCATAGGAATGAATTCCAATTTATCTACGGTGCGGCAATCGCCCCGTCGCACTAGGAGAGTACCGATGCGAACGCTTCACCTTACCTCCCTCCCCCTAACGATCGCGATTCTCGCGGGTTGTGGCGGATCGCAGACTCCCATGCTGCAGCTGAGTCCGCAGGTGCCTCAGTCGGGTAAGTCGTGGATGCTGCCAGGGTCATCCAGCGGTGATTTGGTTTACGCTGCCTCCGGCGCCAACGTGTATATCTACAGCTATCCCGGCGGCAAGCAAGTTGGGGAGTTGACGGGTTTCCATGATGCACTGGGTGCTTGCTCCGATGCGAATGGCAAGGTATGGATAACGGACGCTGCCGGCAATTACACGGGAGGCTCGCTAGTCGAGTACGCGCACGGTGGAACGACACCCATTGCGACGTTGGAGGACCAGGGCGACTTTATCCCCATTGCATGCTCAATCGACCCGAGCAGCGGGAACCTCGCAGCAGCTAATCACATCAGGGGCGGCGCCGAGTACCCAATAACAGTATGGACCAATGCCCAAGGCTCCCCGACGTACTATCAGAGAACCCTGGGTGTCGCGGCCAATGACCCTTTCACGATTGCGTATTACAAGAGCGGCGATTTATACATCAGATCAATGCGATATAAAAAAGGAGAGGCGTGGCTCCCGAAGGGCGGATCGTCCATCGAGCAGTTCAACGTTCGGAAACACGGTTATTACGCTCGGGATCGGCGATATCTTGTGATCGGCGGCGAACTGAGAGGGAAAAAGGAAATACTCACGCTTTATAGCCTGAACGGAGCTAGCGGTACAGTTGAGGGCAAAGTTACATTGGATTTCATCCCCAGCGTTTGCTATCCAACTGGACCTTTCGCGATACAAGGCTCAGAGCTCGCAACCGTCTGCGGTAGCAAGATCGCTTATTACAAATATCCCTCCGGTGGAAGCTCAATCACGATCATTTCGAACGTGGACGCTACAGGCATAGCCATCTCCCTCGCCCCGTCGCACTCGCGCACCCGGCGTTAAAATACATGATGGGCTTCGCGTTGGTCGTCAGAATAATCGGGCAGCGAGTAATGCGAGCCGAGCGTTTTAGCCGTTGCGCCGCCGCTCTTTGCGTAGCAGCCGCATTTTTCGCGGGTTGTGGTGGATCGCCGCCGCCGATCGGCGCGCCGGGCGCGATGCCGCAGACCTCCGCAACCGTGACGCATGCCGCGCATGGCAAGTCGTGGATGCTGCCCGAGGCCCGGACGCTCAAAGAGCTCTTGTATGTCAGCGACCCGAAAGACAGTCGCGTCGACGTATATGACTTTGAGAACGGAAAGCGTGTCGGCGTACTGAAGGGATTTATTTCGCCATCGGGCCAGTGCGTGGATTCGCGCGGTAATGTTTTCATCGCGGACTTCCACCTCCACGAGCTCGCGGAGTATGCGCATGGCGGCGCAACGCCCGTAAAGACGTTCGGGACTCGCGGCTACCCAAACGGATGTTCCGTCGATCCGTTGACCGGCGATCTCGCCGCCTCCACATGGGATACGCCGAGCGGCAGCGGCAACATCGTTGTCTGGAAAAACGCATCCGGTACTCCAAACGTCTATACGAGTGTCGACTTCGACAACTTTTTCCCGCCCGGCTACGATGACGCGGGCAATCTGTTCGCCGAGGGTGGCGGACAGAGAAAACACGGCTACCATTATGGGTATGGCGTTGCCGAGTTACCAGCCGGCGAATTTTCGCTGCAGCGAATCGCACTGAATCATCGAATCAGGACAGCCGCTAGCGTAATGTGG
>DATAPM010000325.1:0-5064 GCA_036265225.1 Vulcanimicrobiaceae bacterium | reverse complement strand
AGCGCGATACGGTCGTGAAAGCCGACGGGAACGTTCTCGAAGGCATGGTCGGCCCACGGCAGCTCGAGGTAGGTGACGCTGACGCCGTCGCTACGCAACTCGTCGCGCAACAGTTGTTCGAAAGCGAGCGGAGCGACGTGGTCGCGCCCCGCCGCGATCATGAGGACCGGCGGCATCCCCGCGCGCACCGAATACCGCGGAGATGCGGTTCTGTAACATGCCGGCTGCTGCTCCGGAGTGCCGCCGCACAGGTCGAGCAAGATGTGGCGTATGTCGACCACGTCGGGTTGGGGCGGATAGTCGTAAGCTAAGAGGAGATCCACCGGACTCTCATAGGTTATGACGGCGCTGATGCGCTGCGGTCGTAGGGCCGCTGCAATCATCGCCAACTGTGCGCCGGACGAATGTCCTAGTAGAGCGATGCGGCCGCTCGGCTGGGAATCGATCTCGCGCAAAATAGCCGCGCGTTGCGCGGGCCAGCGCGCGCGAGGTGCGTGCGGATAGTTTAGCGCGCGGACCCGATAACCCCAAGAAGCGATGATCGCGTTGAGACGCCCATCGTTCCGCGGCGAACCACGCTCCCACGCTCCACCATAAATGGCAAGCACGAGAGGCGCATCCGGCGGAACTTCGATCGCGTTCCCCGGTTTGGGAAGCGGCATGAGTAAAGCCGCCAGCGGGACGTAGGGGCCTCGTACCGCATAAGCAATCGGAGGAACGAGCGTACACAATAGGGCCACGAGTGAAATGACGATGGCCGCGCGTCGCGTGGAATTATGCGAACGCAGTGCGATAATCAAAACGACCGCGTCGAGAAGCGATAAGACCGGCCAGAGCTCGGTACCAGCAACCGTCAAAACGAATAGCGGAACGATCGGACCAGGAACTACTATCCAAATGGAAAAGAAGAATACAACTAATGCCAGCAGGAACGGCATCGTACGAGTATCGCGTCTTACCTTACGACGTTCCTGCTCGAAATCCGCGATAGGCACGTCCACCAAACCCACGCGATGAGAGCGAACTGAAGTGGAAGGCGAGCGTAGAGTGCCGCTGGCGCAGCAATATCTCTATACAGCTCGGGGTGTTGGGCCATTTGCACGTTTGCCGGGAAGACGGCAACCAGAAGCGCGATAAGGCCCACACCGCTCCAGCGTCGAGTTTTGGGTATTAAGACCCCAACTCCGCCGAGGATTTCGCATACTCCGCTGATTTGAACGAGCAAGGCGTGCGCCGGGAGCCAGGGTGGAACTATTCGAACGTAAGTGCCGGGATGCACGAAGTGGTTTGTGCCCGCCACGATAAAAAAGAATCCCAGCACGAGGAGCGCAACGAGGCGCACCGCCGGCGCGATCCGACGCATCTTGTCCGACCCTTGACCTGCAACGACGATATACCCTCTGGGCGGTACGACGCCGAGCCGAAGGCGTCAAGGGTGAAAGTGCAACCAACATTTCAAGAGAGAAATCTACGGTATAGGGGCGAGCCAATCTCACCAAAAGGCACCCCACGAGGGGTACCCGTGTGATTTGCGGCAGAAGCTTCCAATAATGCGTAAAGCGCTCGGACAAGGCGCCTTGGCCCTCGTAACGCTCCTTGTCGCCATCCTTTACTACGTTCCGATCGGGCACGTCGATTTTGCCGAGAACTGGGGCGAAGGCTCGTTTGGAATTACGATGCCGCCTCGCGAAGCGACCGTTGTGGCGATCGATCGCGGCTCGCCTGCCGATCGCGCCGGGGTGCGTCCCGGCGATCGTTTGGCGAACGAGGGAAATTTCGAAACCGCTTCGCGAATTCGGTCGCCGTACCCGGGCGAACGCGAGCGGTTAACGTTCGAGCGCGGCAACGCGACCTACGTCGTCATTCTGACCGCGCAATCGAACGCCGGATTCGGATTGCTGCAACGAATCGGCGGAGTGCTCGCCTACGTCCCGCCGACCGTCTTTCTCGTCGTCGCGTTCCTGCTCGTGTTTTTACGTCCGTCAATCATGTCGTGGTCGTTTTACGTTTTTGCCGTGGGCTATTTCGGGACGAGCCCGGCCTTCATGTATTGGTCGCACGTGCTTTCCCCGACCGCATATGTCGGACTCTCCTTCGTGCTCAGCACCGTTTTAGGCCCGTGGAGCGTCCTGCCGCTACTGCCCTTCGTCTTGCGATTCCCCAACGGCGACGTTCTCGGATGGCGCCGCCGCATCGATCCCTTCGTGTGGACCTTTCTCGCCCTCGCTTACGTCTTATATGTAGTTGAATGGAGGGCGTACTCGACCTCGCAATCGATCCCGTCGTGGGACATCGTCCCGAGCACGATAATTCCACTCGGCGCTTTTGCGTTCGCAGGCTTGATTCTTGCGAAGAATTTTGCCACCGCCGGACCGAGCGACCGCCAGCGGTTCGCCTTCATAGCGCTCGGCACGCTCGTATCGTTCGTCGCGTATGCGGTTTATTACGTTCCGGGTGTGCCCTTCGCCGTCGGACAAGTAATCGGTTTCGCCGTCGTGCTCATGCCGATCTGCATCGCCTACGCCGTCTTCAGACTGCGCGTGCTCGACGTCAACTTCGTCCTTAACCGCGCTCTCGTCTTCGGCGTCATCTCTCTGGGCGTAATCGCCTTCGTCTCACTCCTTGATTGGTTCTTCGCCCGCGTCGTAGCGATCGGAAGATTCGCGATCGGCGTCGAGCTCCTGGCGACCATCGCCGTCGGATTCCTTCTCGATCGAATCAATCGCAGAGTCGAAGGCCTCGTCGAATCGCTCTTCTTTCGACGTCGCCGGCTCGCCGAGCGACACCTGCGCCGCGCCGCAGCGGCATTACCATACGCAACCGACGAAGGGGCGATCGTCGATGGCCTCGTTCAGATTCCGGTAGACGCACTCGAGCTATCGGCCGCGGCGCTTTATCGCCGTTCGCAGGACGGCGCGCGCTTCGAGGGCGTGGCAACGGCGAGCCAAACGACCATCGCTCCACCTGGATTCAACGCGAACGACCTTTTAGTTCGCATGCTTCTCGCTGAGGAGAAAATCGTCTGGCTCGACGACGTCCGCTCACACCTCGACCCGGAGAACGCCGCGATCTACGCGCTTGCCATCCCCGTAACGGTGCGCCACGAACTGGTGAGCTTTACGCTCTACGGTGCGCACGCCAACGGCGCGCAACTGGACCCCGAAGAAGTCGATCTGCTTGAAGAACTCGCACGCGAAGCGGCGCGAGCCTACGACCACGTCGAGGCCGAGCGCGCTCGCGCGCGATACGCGCAGCTCGTCGCGCAACGCTCACCGTATCCAGCAACTTAGACGTGGCCATCGGCTAGGCGTTACTTTTCTCCGTCGTCATCCTCTCCGTCGTCGTCGTCATCGTCGTCTTCGTAGGGAGCATCCTCATTGTTGTCGCGATCGGGGATCGGGCTTTCCTCGGTTTTGTCCGGATCGATTCCCGGGTCATCGGGATACGGCGTCGTCATGCAGTTCCTTTACCCACCCGACCCCACCGCGACACAAGCGACGCTACGGCTTCACGCGGAAGATCGTGCCGCAGCCGCCGCCGCTGCTGCAGCCCGTGCCGCCACCCCCGTGCGTCGTGCCGTAGAGCCAACCCTTATATAGCGTGACCGGGCCCTGCGCATCGTTGCCGTCGCTCCCGCCAAGGAAGCTGTAAAGCACGGTCTCCGTTGCGGGTGGCGTAAACTTGAAGACCGTGCCGAGGCCGGCGGTTCCACCGCCAACCGTCGTACCATAGAAACTCCCCTTGTTATAGATGAAGTTCGCCGCCGGAAGATTGCCGTCGGGAATGTCTTTGAACGAATAAAGCGTCGTCTTCGTGCCCGACGGCGTAATCGAAAAAATCGTGCCGGAGTTGTACGTCCCGCCGCCTTCGGTCGTGCCGTAAAGCACGCCCTTTACCTCGGTCAGCCCATTCGGATAAGCCCCATCGGCATTACCCGCGAACTTGTACAGCACCTGATGATCCTTACCTGAGCGCTTCATCTTAAATACCGTACCGCACCCGCCCGTACCGCACCCCGAGCCCCCGAAGGTCGTCGTACCATAAAGCATATTGCCCGACGACGCAACGCCCGCATAGGGCGTCTTACCGTCCGCTCCCCCGGCAAAACTATAAAGGACTTTCTCCTGCCCGGAAGTTGTAACCGAGAAGACCGTGCCGCAGCCGCTGCCGCCGCATCCGCTCCCGCCGCCGTAAAGCGTCGTGCCGTACAGCGTCGTACCCTTAGGCGTAAGCGCCGCCTCCGGAATCCCACCGTCGCTCCCACCGGCAAAACTATACAACACCTGCTCGGAGCCACTCGGCGTCACTTGAAAGACGATCCCTTCGGTGTGCGCGCCGGCGCTAGCGGCCGTGCCGTACATCGTTCCATTGATCGCGATCAAAGAATCGAACGGCCACGAACCGTCGTGAGCGCTGCCGAAGTTCCCCTGAAAGTTGTAAACGACGTGCTCCTTGCCCGAAGGCGTCACCGAAAAGACCGTGCCGCAGCCAAGATAACAATAGTTTCCGCCGCAACTCGCCGAACAATAGTTCTTCGATCCATTCAACGTCGTGCCGTATAGCTTACCGTTGACTGCGACGACGTTTGAAAACGGCGTCGCGCCATCCGGCGTCCCCTTGAACGCGTAGAGCTGTTGATACCCCGAGTGGCCCGACCGGCGTGCGGTACCCGCTGCGAACGTTCTCGCTGCGCTGAGGTTGCCCGCAGATGGAGTAAGCGCACCGGCACCACCGCTACCGCCGCCGCACGCCGTAAGCGCGAACGAAATAAAGAAAATTCCAAATAGCCCGCGAAAGTTTTTCATCGTTTCCTCCTGACGGCTGACCATTCACGGAGAAGCCGCCGTTACCCCTCGCGGCAGGCCGCGCTGAAAGCAAAGCGAAGCAAAAAGCATGGCCCACAACACAACGAGCGCTTACGACGCTCGTCATTCTAAATTGACGCCGAACTCTAACCCGCTTATCCTCGATCGTGGCTGAAACACCGGAGGGCCTCGGAGCGACGGTCGTTCTCTGCGCTCGCGTCAAACCGGGCGAGGAAAAGGCATTTCGCGCATGGTGCGG
>DATAPM010000324.1:0-6629 GCA_036265225.1 Vulcanimicrobiaceae bacterium | reverse complement strand
AAGGGCGTCATCAAAGATTACGACCGCGGCGCCATGGACGGCTTTGGTTTAGAGGGCGGCGGTAAGAAGTGTCCCGGACCCCAAGGAACGGGGCCTTACCAGTACGTCGATCCGTTAGAGATCGCGCCGTATTGGCAGATTGCTCAAACCTACGTCCTAGGCGATCATATGTTCCAGACGCAAGGCAGCGGAAGCTTCAGCGCGCACCAAGACCTCATCGCCGGCGGGTCGACCATCGATCCCGAGCAGACCAAGACCGTCATCGACTTTCCGTCAAAGAAACCGTGGGGCTGCGATGCACCCAACGGCACGGTAACCTCGGTGATCATTGCCAAAGGCTCGTCGCTGCAGTACCGTTACCATCACGGTCCGTTTCCATGCTTTAAGTACCAAACGCTGCGCGATTTGCTCGATAGGGCGGGCCTTTCGTGGCGCTATTATTCGCCACCGGAGCCCGGCGGAATCGGAGCGCTGTGGAATGGTTTCGACGCGATCGATGCCGTGCGAAACGGACCCGAGTGGAACACCAACGTCGTCAGCCAGACTCAAATCTTCAGCGACATCACCAGCGGCGCACTGCCTGCGGTTTCTTGGGTCATCCCCACCGAGGCGAACTCCGATCATCCCGGCAACGCCTCGGATACGGGACCGTCGTGGGTCGGCGCGGTCGTGAACGCAATCGGCGAATCGCAATACTGGAGCTCGACTGCGATCGTCGTGGTTTGGGACGATTGGGGCGGCTTTTACGATCACGTTCCTCCGCCGTTCTTCGATCGCTGGGGCGGCCTGGGGTTTCGCGTCCCGTTGCTCATTGCGTCGCCCTACGCGCGCCAAGGGTCGTCGCGCTACGGAGGCTATGTCTCGCACACGCAGTACGAGTTTGGTAGCATCCTCAAGTTCATCGAAGACGTCTTCGGGCTGGGACGTCTGGGAACGACCGATGTCCGCGCCACGAGCATCGACGACTCGTTCGACTTCACGCAGGCGCCGCGCCCCTTCACTCCGATCGGAACGAAATATTCACGCGCTTTTTTCGAACATCAGGCGCCGTCGCACGCCCCCGTAGACACCGAATAGCCGCGCCCAGAATGGTAGGCGGCACCGGGGCGCAGAAAGAGCGCACATGGAGTTCCGTATCGTCAGTCACGCTTGCCTCGACGTCAAGGCCCGTGGTAAACGGCTCGTTATCGACCCATGGCTGAACGAGCCGACCTACTGGTCGTCGTGGTGGCACGCTCCGCCGCCCGAGTTTGGTCCGGACATCTTCGAAGCCGATTACGTATACGTAACGCATTGGCATTTCGACCACTTCGACCCAAGAACGCTTAAGAAGTTCTCGCCGCACACCACCATCATGGTGCCGAGGTTTCCGATCTCTGGGCTGCCGGCGCAGCTGCGAGACATGGGGCGCGCGCATATCATCGAATTGATGCACGGCCAACGCATAGAGCTTGCGCCCGGCTTCTCGTTTACCAGCTATCAAGCGACTTTTCAAGACGACAGCGTGGCGGTCATCCAGGCCGACGGCTGCACGCTGATGGATCTCAACGACTCCAAACCGCTGCCGTCGCTTTGGCGCACTTTTCGTGCGAAGTATCCGAAAGTCGACTTCATGCTGCGCAGTCACTCGCCGGCCTGGTCGTATCCGACGCGGTATACGTTCGAGGATCCATCCGATCGCCTTCCCGTCGACGGGCGCACGTATATGGACGCCTTCGTTGCGGCGGCACAGCAACTTCGCCCGCGTTATGCGGTGCCGTTTGCCAGCGGAATCTGTCACTTGCATAAAGAGGTGCGCGACGAGAACCGTTTCCTCGTCTCGGCCTTTGAGATGCGCGACTATTTTGAAACCAATGCTTCGCGCGTTCCCGGAACCGAGTTGAAAGTGATGCCGGTCGGCAGTCGCTGGTCGAGCGAAACTGCTTTCGAACTCACCGATAACGTCGTGGACGACATGGTCGGCTACGCTGAGAAGCGCGCTCTGGCCGAGAGCGAGCGCCTCGAGAAAGCCTATCGCTCCGAAGCGTCAAAGGAAGTCTCGTTCGACGACTTCGCCGGATACTTCCGCAAGTTTTTCCGCGCCATTTGGCCGCTGCGACCGTTCCTGCGCAATCCGCGGTGGGTCTTCACGATCGCCGGAGCGCGAACCGAGTATTGGACGGTCGACTTCGGCAAAGCCGAGATCGAGCGCGGCGCCCAGATGCCGGAACGTTACGACAGCGCCATTACCGTAAGCCCGGCGGTGCTCTCCGGCTCCTTGCGCAACGGCGTCTTCACCAACGTCGACATCGCTAAGCGATGGCGCGTTCACATCCGGCGCGGGAGCGCCATGCGCCACTTCATCATCACCAACCTGTTACTGCTCCACGAAGCCGAGTATCTTTCGCTCAAACACCTCTTGTCTTGGCGGTTCATCAGCGGCTACGCGCGACGCCTGCCCGAAGTCTTCGATTACGTGCGAATGGCTGTGCGCACGGCATCCAAAGGAAAAGAGTCGCTCGTACAAACGGTCACCAGCATAGCGGAGGGATGATCGTGCCACTGCAGCTACGCCTGCTTGCGGCAGGTTCGGCCTTGGCTTTCGCCGCTTGCGCCAGCGGCGGTTCGAGCACCGCCGGAGCGGTTACGCCGGTGCGTGGCGATAGTCTCAAGCGTCACGGAACCTCGACTCCAATTACTCACGTCGTCGTGATGATTCAAGAGAACCGCAGCTTCGACAATCTTTTTGCTACGTATCCGGGAGCGGACGGCGCAACGCAAGGACTGATGAAGACGCCCAGCGGCAGCGAAGAGTACGTCCCACTGAAGGCGGTCAAACTCGCCGAAATCTGTGATTTCGGCCATCGTCGCGACGGCTTTCTCAAGGAGTACGATCGCGGATTGATGGACGGTTTCGGTTTAGAAGGCGGCGGCGGCCGTTGCCAAGGGCCGGCCGGCGTGAAGATCTATCAGTACGTCGATCCATCGCAGATCGCGCCCTATTGGGACATAGCGAATCAGTACGTCCTTGCCGATCATATGTTCCAGACGCAAGGTAGCGGAAGCTTTACCGCGCATCAGGATTTGATCGCGGGCGGCACGACGATCAACGCGCCGCAGACCAAGAGTCTCGTCGATTACCCGAGCGGCACGCCGTGGGGCTGCGACGCTCCCAAACACGCCAAGACATCGATGCTGACGTGGACCGGCGTTAAACTGAAGTACGGATACCACAAAGGGCCGTTCCCATGTTTGGGCTATGCGACGCTGCGCGATTTGCTCGACGCGCATTCGGTTTCGTGGAAGTACTATTCGCCGCCGGTAACCGGCGGCACGGGCGGCGGCCTATGGAATGCCTTCGACGCGATCTCCGCGGTGCGTTACGGCCCCGAATGGGATGCCAACGTGACCAGCGACCCGAGCGTCATCTTCAACGACATCGCCGGCAGCGCGCTGCCGGCGGTCTCGTGGGTAGTTCCCGAGCGCGAGAACTCCGATCACCCCAACACCGGGACCGACGATGGTCCGTCGTGGGTCGCCAGCGTCGTCAATGCCGTAGGCGAGAGCCCCTACTGGCGGAATACGGCGGTCATCGTCGTGTGGGACGACTGGGGCGGCTTTTACGACCACGAGCCGCCGCCGTTCTTCGATGACTGGGGCGGCCTGGGATTCCGCGTACCGATGATGGTGGTTTCCGCATATGCCCGAGTCGGCTCTGGTAGCCAGGGGGGCTATGTCTCGCACACGCAATACGAGTTCGGCAGCATCCTCAAGTTCATCGAAGACACCTTCGGCTTGGGGCGGATCGGAACGACCGACCTGCGCGCGGCCAGCATCGGCGACGTCTTCGATTATTCTCAACAGGCTCGCACTTTTCAGCGGATTCCGTCGTCTAGATCGAGGGACTATTTTCAGCACCAACGGCCGAGCCATCGTCCCGTAGACGACGAATAAGGCAAGCGTGGCTGCTGCAGGAGAACCCTAGCGAACGGTCGCAATTACTGGCCCCGGCTCCAACCGGGTTTCCTCGAGCCTGTTGGCCCTGCGGGGCCCTTTCATGAAAGTAAAAGGAGCAATTTCGAATGAGAATCTCGGGGTCGGCCTCCTACGCCATCGGCGTAGCGGCGGCCGTCGCACTCCTCGCCGGCTGCAGCAGCAGCGGCACGGGGTCACAGTATTCGCCGGCTTCGCCCGTAGGCGGAGGAACCGGCATGACGGGCATGGGCCACACGGCGCATGTGCTCGACCGGCACGTCACCATCACCTCGTTAAAAGCGGGGAAAGTACACTCCGATCATCGTAAGTCGTGGGTATCGCCGGATGCGGCGAAGGCTCCGCGTCTGTTATTCGAATCGGACTCGGGCACCAATGACGTGTACATCTATACCCTGCCGGCATTGGCGCTCAAGGGAACGCTAACCGGTTTTAACGAGCCGCAAGGCGAATGTTCCGACAAGAGCGGCAACATTTGGATTACCAACACGAACGCGAATCAGATCTTGCAGTACTCGCGTACCGGCTCGCTCATGAATACGCTCACTGATACCTACGGCTATCCGGTTGGATGCGCGATCAATCCGACCAACGGCGATCTCGCGGTCACCGATATCTTCGACTTCAGCGGAGCCGGCGGGATCATACTGTATGCCAACGCCACAGGCAGCGGCACGCGCATCAGCAACCCGGCGCAGTACGAGTACTTCTTCGACGGCTACGATGCGAACGGCAACCTCTACACTGACGGCTTCAGCTATCCGAGCTTCACCTTCACGATCTCGGTGCTTCCGGCTGGCAGCAACACGCTGAGCACTGCGAGTATCAGCGGCACGCAGCCGGCATTCCCGGGTATGGTTCAGTGGTACCGCGTCGGCAACTACCTCGCCGTTGGCGATCAAAGCGGGCCGAGCGGATCTGACGTCCTTTGGTACTCCGTCTCGGGTACGAGCCTGACCTACACGGGCGTGACCAACCTCCAAAACTCCAGTGGCGGCGGCATCAGCGACTTGGTTCAGGGCGTAATCGCGGCCAACAACCAGAAGTATCTGGCTGGTGGCGATGCAGGCGCCGGAACGGTCAACCGTTGGTCATGGGATGCGGGCGGAATGCCCACCAACAGCGCCAGCGGCCTTTCGTTGCCGATCGGCGCGGCGGTCAGCACCAAGTAACCTAAAAAACTGCCCGCAAGGGCGGATAAAAAAGGGGGAGACCTGCTTCGGCGGGCCTCCCCATTTTTTACTATATCAGCGCAGGGAACCGCTAGAGCAGCGGCCAAGCTAAGCGGCCGACCCAAACGAGCGTTGAGCTCGTTGGGGATCGGACAACAGAGTGGCAGTGGACGCGTAAGATCCGGCGCTCAAGGGCGCTGTGGTTAAGCAAAGGGAAGCGGGCTCGCTTAGGCGGGCCCGTCTTTTTAATGGTAAGAAATTGCCAAGGTATGGTGGTCAAATTCTACTTGCATGGTATGTAGTACATTACAAGCAGGGCGTCGCTTATTCGGGGCGAGCCTGAGAAAAAATCAATTGCGCGTGAAGGATTCATGTGTTATAAGGCCGCATTCGGGTCGCCAGGCCTCGTCGGCGGGGCGTCGGCGCTCCGTTGCGACCTAACTTCCCACTACATGCTAAGGAGATCCACCAATAATGCGTTTGCTAACGTCGGCGATCTGTACTACGGTCGCTGTTGGGCTTCTCGCAGGTTGCTCGGGCAACCTCGGGTCGTCGAGCTCCTCGCTGCCGAGCTCAGGCTCGGCACAATCGGCGCGCGTCCACACCGGCGCGCACGGTGAACTCAGCCTCGTCCCGTCGTGGGCGCATCCTGCGGGCCTGCAGCGCCTGCACCTCGGCACGCCCGTTTCTCCCGACAAGAAGTCGAAAGAGATCTATGCCAGCGAGTTCTATGGATCCAACGTTTACGGATACAAGAACCCGAACAGCAGCAACGCTGCACCGAACTGCACCATCTCGAGCCAGTCTTACGTGAACGGCATCGGCTCTGACACGAAGGGTGAGCTCCTCGTTCCGACCGGTTCGCCGTCGGGCATCAATGTCTTCAAGAAGGGCGGCTGCGGCGCGCTCGACTGGTCGCAAACCGACTCGACCGGCCAAGCGGCTGACGCCACGGCGATCAAGGCCAGCAGCAAAGTGTACGTCGGCGAAATCGCCAACTACACGAGCGGCGTCGGCGACATCGTTATCTGCACCAAGACCGGCGGCTGCGGCACTCCGGTAACCAACTCGTCGATCGCCAGCTATGGCGCCGGCGTCGCGATTGACAAAGCCGGCGATTGCTGGATGTCGAGCTTCAACTCGGGCGGCACCCCGATCATCGTTTACTGGAAGGCCTGCTCGGGCTCCGGCCAGACCGTTACCGGCTACTCGGCTAGCTCGTACGGCGGCCTCTTCGTCGACACGCACGGCGATCTCGGCGCCATCGACCTGACCGGCACGCTGCGCGTTTACAAGGGCTGCAACCCGGGTTGCACGCTCGTCGGCACCTCGACGCTCCAGGGTGAGTCGCTCTTCGGCGGCCTCGACTCCAAGGGCAAAACCCTCGCAGTCGGCGACTTCCTCAACGGAACCGTCGACGTCTATGCCTACAACGCGACGAACGGTACTGCGACGTTCTCGTATAGCTTCAACAACAGCCTGAGC
>DATAPM010000323.1:0-1890 GCA_036265225.1 Vulcanimicrobiaceae bacterium | reverse complement strand
GAGGGAAAGTGATCGCGCGGGATTACCAGCAGGTGGGCCGGCGCTTGCGGGTTGAGATCCTCGATCGCCACGACGTTATCGTCGCGGTAGACGATTTTGGCCGGCACCTCGCCGGCGGCAATCTTGCAAAAAATGCAGTCGTCCATCAATGCGTCCGGATATTAAAGGTCCACGATTTCGTCGTCGTGTTCCCGGCAAGATCGGCGACTCGAACCGTAACGTGAACCGGGCCTTCGGGGTAAGCGTACGAGGGAAGGTACTGAATGAACTGTGCCGTGCGCACGCACTGCGACGTTACGTCGCGGCCGTCGATCCAGAGCAGCGCACTGGCGGGATTAACCGCTACGGCATCGGAGGCAAAGGCGGCGTAGACGGCGGGTCGATTGGTGTTGATCGTTTCGCCGTTGTCCGGAGCGAAGTCGGAGATCCCCGGCGGAACGCTCGAGGCCGAGACCGTCTGCGGTGCCAACGCCTGCGCGGCGGTATTACCCACGGTCAGGCGCCCGATGAGCGCGACATCCTCGAAGTTCGCACCCCGCGGGATCGTGTAGCTGCCGGCATAGACACCCGGCGAGCCGGCGCGCATTGCTTGATCGACGACGTCAGAGCCGATGTCGAAGGTCGCGGTGCCGCCCGGCGTTCCGCGCAGCGTGACGTGGATCGTGTCGCCGGCGCGCAACGGACGCGTCGCGTCGCTGTCAACGCTGGTGATACTGAGGCCGCCGGCCTGGCTTCCGTTCACCGCAGCGCGGCTGGCGAGAATCTCGCGTACCTCGTTGGTCTCGACGTTGTAGCGCACCGTGACTTGATCGTGCGAACGCAGATCGCTTAGCGAGGCGCCCTTGCCGTTGAGCGAGACCTCGGTGGTTCGGCCCGCGGCGATGACTTGGCCGTCGCCGAGAACGAACTGATTGCCGGCGATCGCCACGATGTGGCCGTTGCGCGAGCCGTATTCGTCAACGACGCGCGTGACGCGGCCGTCTTTGCGCATCTCCACGCGCGCGAAGTCACCGGGGCGAATGTCGCCCAGCTCGCCTGGCGACATCACCGAAACGTTGACGTCTTGCATGTCGATCTGCGCGTTCGGCGCGATCCCAATGACTTTTATGCCGCCGTTGTACTGCAGCGTTATGGTCGGAGGATCGGAGAGCACGTCTACCGCAGCGACCGTACCGAAGCGCTGAAAGCCGCTGCCCGTTCGAAGCATCCCGTTGGCCGACCTGCCGACGAGCTGTGCGACGATGGTGACGGTATTGGCGCGCCGGTCGAAACGCGCTTGTGCGCCAAGGACGTCGGTAAAGAAGCGCAATGGCACATACTCCACGTTCTTGATGTCCAGCGGGGGCGCGTCGAGCAGCACCTGATCGCCGTTGACTTGGGCCACCCGGCTCCCGATCGTCAGAACGACCGAACGCGACCCGACTTGGGTCATGAGGTGCTTGCCGGAATGCTCGAAGGGTAAACCGAGCGCCTCGGTGGTGCGCCGCACCGGCACGAACAGAACGTTGTGCTCGAAACGCGGCGGCGGATCGAGCGCCAAAACGTCACCATTGATGATGATGGTGATCGGCTTCGGCTGCGCCCCCAATAGAACCAGGGCCAATAGCGCTAAGGCCCGTTTCATGCGTGCTCCAAGACCTCTCGATAAACCTCGGCGGTCGCGCGCGCGCAGCGATCCCAGCTGAGCCGTCGCGCCACTTCCTTTCCCAAGTTGAGCGAGCGCTCGCGGAGTCCCTCGTCGGCAAGCATGCGCGCCAATACTTCGCGCAGAGCCGAGGCGTCGCGCGCCGGGAAGCGGAGAGCTGCCTCGCCGAGCGGTTCGGGGACCGCATCCTGGCAGGCAATAACCGGACAGCCGGCGGCCATAGCCTCGAGCATCGGCAGTCCGAA
>DATAPM010000322.1:0-3400 GCA_036265225.1 Vulcanimicrobiaceae bacterium | reverse complement strand
TGAAGGTTCCGCCAGACGGCGGATTAGAGACCAGCACGCTGACGCTTCCGGCGTTGGTAAAGTTATTGTCAGTGGCATCTTGTTGCGCGGCTGAGTTCGCGACGGCTTGGTTTGGGCAAGTCGAACGGAGCAGCTGTTGCGCTCCGCCGATCGCAGCGGCATCGGTGGCCGACTGTTGCTGACGCTCTTGGTAGCGCCAATAACCGACGTCGGCGGCCATACCGCCGAAACCCATGAGTGTTGCGAGAGAGAGCGCTACAAGTGGTAGCGCGTGTCCGGCCTCAGCGTTGCGTTTCAAATTCGAATAACTCCCTTGCCAATACAAGTGGCAGCAGTTCGGGACGCATTATGCCACCAGTTTTCCAATGCGTCAACGTGATTCAACAAAGGTTCGTTCCATCGTGAGTGATGCGACATACGGTCCCTGGGAATTAGGTCCCAGACAATGTGAGCGCGACGGAAACGCCCAAAAGTTTCGCAGCAATAAGCGCTGGAATAACTTCCGCGGCACGCAAGTCAAAGGCAATCAGCCGCGACAGTACGTGCCATCGCACTTCGGCTGCGAGCAACGCGGCGTTGGCCGCCCAATATAATGCGGCGCCGAAGGCAACGCGCGGAAAAAGGCGACGTAGCTTAGATCGCATCGGCCACCACCGCGTACAGACCGCTCAGATGCGCGCCGGCCGCACCCAGTAAAGCCGATCCAACGCCTCCCACTAAGGCGACGAGTACCGCGTACTCGACGATCTGCTTACCGGATGCGGCACAGCGCGCTCGAGCCCGCCATCGCGTACCGGCCAAGAAGTTGACGTCCACGGAATGCCTCCCCACGCCGCGACCCAATGGATCGCGCGAAACAGAGCCGTCTTGTTAAGACGGCTCCCGCTCGGCCGGGAAGCACAATCGGCCGTGCATAATGGAGCGCCCTTACGAGCGCCGCCGGATTATGGCACGGCGTGCGTTAACGCGTCAACGTCCTTCAACGAAATTGGGACGCAGGTCCCAATTGAGTGGGACTTAGGGTTGGATCGTTATGGGCTGAACGATGCTCTCTTGCCCGAACCCATCGGTAAAGTTCGCGACAACGGTGTAACGCGTGGGAACGGTTACGTGCGGTGCGGGCAGCGTAACGACGTCGGACTCGGCGCCGACGTCGGCCGATGCGATCTCGCGCGACTGCGGATCGGTGAGCGCGATGCGCATGCCGTTACGCGGTGAGAGGATGCGGACGCGGATCGGGGTGCCGCCCTTAACGGCGCGCGCCACGACTTGGAAGGTGCCGTTGGCGTCGCCGATCGTAGTTGCCGCCGAAGTGGGGTTATCGTCGCCGGCAATCGGCGCGTCGAGCGGCGCGTCGTCGCCAAGCACGGCGAGCCCGGCCATCGTTTGCGCGGTCGAACGCCCTTGCGTCACGTGCACGATGACGCGCATCTCGTGCAGATTGGGCACCGACGGTACGACGAACTTCGCTTGCCCGCTGTGCGAGAACGGTCGTTGCGCCCAAACGGTTCCGTCGGTTCCGAGCAGGCGAACGTAGCCGCCGTCACCGGCGGCAGCGTACGCAACGGAAATAGTCTCTCCCGGCTTTGCCGCCGCCGGCTTTACCGATACCGCTTGGATCTGCGCTATGGTTCTGCCGCGCTGCGGAATAGCCGTAAGGATGCGCGTTTCCGACGCGGTTCCGA
Source organism: Vulcanimicrobiaceae bacterium (assembly GCA_036265225.1). Lineage (GTDB taxonomy): Bacteria > Vulcanimicrobiota > Vulcanimicrobiia > Vulcanimicrobiales > Vulcanimicrobiaceae > Cybelea. The sequence continues at coordinate 1,715 of DATAPM010000322.1, read as the reverse complement.
GCGGCCCGGTGAGCTGCATTCGAATCGCGTAGGCGCCGGGCGTATCCACGGCGGGCACTGCAATGGGGATCGAGCCGGAACGTTCGCCGAGGTCACCGGCTTGCAGCATCTTTCCATCGGGTGCGGTCACCGCGTATCTAAGGTGCCCGCTGCCCGAGACGCCGTACTCTGCCTGCACGGTCGTTCCCGCCAAGGCTTCGGGCGGTATGGCAAAAGCGCCGATGCGCGGCATCGCAGCGAACCAGCCGCCGGCAACAAGCGCTAAGGCGAGGGCAGCGGCGAGCACCGCGCCACCTGCGGCATAGCGGCGCTGTGGAGGAACGCGCGGCGGCGCGGGCGCTTCGACGATGCAGTGCACGCCGTCGCCCGCGACTTCGGCAATCGCGCGCTCGAACGAGGGAAAATCTGCCGGCCATAACGGTACGCGAGTAACGCCTGTCGAGAGCGGCTCCACTTCGAAAAGCACCGGATAGGCTAACAGGGTGTCACCGGCGCGAGAAACGACCCAGGTACGGCAGACTAGCGCCGCGCTCGTTCGATTTACGACACGCAGCACGTAAGTCGCGACGCCGCGGCGGCGATCGAAGCTCTCTAAGGCGAAGAATGCCGAGACGCTCCCGGCCAGCGTTTGCATTGCCGTGCCCGTGCCGGCCAGCGGAAACGAACTGAGCCCGCCCGGCGCGCGCAACGCAAGATCGTTTGCCGTGCGCGCCAGGGCAATGCTCATTGCGAGACGACCATCTGCGCCGAACTGACCATCTGCATCGTCATCAGCGATCCGCCCGTCGTCGGGAGGAATGGGAGCATGAAGCTAAACGGATATTTTACCGTCACGGTGAGCGTACACCCTGGGGCATTCCCGCCGCTGCCCGCCGGACATTGGTTCCAGGTCGCATTCGTGACCTGAATGTTGGAGGGAAGCGTAGCGCCTTCCGACAGGCTCTGCACGTAGGTTTGAATATCGTCCTTCGTTGCGTTGCAATGATCGAGTACCGTGCACTGCGAGCCGCGAACGATGGCCCAGCGGGCTCCCTCGCGGGCTACCTGCCCTACGAAGCTATAGGTGTAGAGCGCTCGGCCGAAATCAATGATGCCAAATAACATGGCGAGGCACGCCGCGAGAACCAGGGCGGTCTCGGGTAGGCTGCCGCCGCGTTCGTGAGAGCGTCCTTTCATTCGTTGGCCACCCGCATGGTGGCGGTTGCGGTAAACGAGCTCTGCGGCGGAATGCCCGGATACTGGAGCAGCGACGAAACGCTGCCGGTCACCTTCACCTGAACGTAATAGACCAGATTCGGCCCGATGACTCCAGAGGCGGAAATTGGACAGGTTATTTGAGCGCCGGCGTTGGTGCAAATAATTGCGTGCGTCGCTTTCCAGCCGGAGAGATTGCCGGCGTCGTTAAGCGCCGCGTTTTCGATGGCGCCTCCGGGCGGTGATGCCGCCGTAACAAGGTTCTGCGAGCCGTATTGCACCCCGGCGCGGGCCGCGTGCGCGGCGACGATGCCAAAGTATGTGTAGCGCCCGACTTCGATGATGCCGACCAACATGAACAGAAAGACCGGCGCGACCAGCGCGAACTCGATCAAACTCGTTCCTGCTTGCGCTGTCAGAAAACGTTTCATAATTCCTTTGATCCTCATTCTGCGAGCACCGCCTGCGTGGTGATCGACTGCGACGGCGGCGGCGTTGCAAAGTCCCAGGTGGCGCTCCCG
>DATAPM010000321.1:0-13337 GCA_036265225.1 Vulcanimicrobiaceae bacterium | reverse complement strand
CGTCGAATGTGGCTGGGTGTTGGTGGCGCAGGCGTTCGGTGCACAGAGCCGTCGCGATGCGTTTGAGGGCGTTGCGTTGGACCGCCGTCGGGGGTGGCCCCGGCGGAATGAGTTCGTTTATTTTGCGAGCGCGCTCGAGCGGTGCCGTTGTTTTCAATCTGAGCAGATTCTTGTCGTCGTCGATGCTGAGGATCGTTCCGGCGGAGTGCACTCTGCGTGGATCGTGAGCCTCGCCGGGCTGCATCTTGTGCTGCTGGTCAGGGAAGGAGTAGCTGTATACGAAGCTTTTGCGTCCCGCGTCCTCGGGCGGCCGGTCTTCGAGCAGCGTCAGTCCGGCTAATGCCGCCTTATCAAACTCGAGTAGGTCGTCGACGTTATCGCAGCGATCGAAATACTCCCACCACGCGGGACGTTCTTCGCGGCGATGGTAAGCCAGCAACACGCCCATGAGATAACGCATCCGTGCGACCGGCGGCATCATCGCGTACTCTTGCTCGGTTTGCGGGAGAATCGGCGGCAGCAATCCGCGCTCGAGATCGCTGAGGCGTTCCTTTTCGCGTTCCTCCTCGCGGCGACTCTTACACTTCTTACACGATTCGACGAACTCGGTGTGACACGGCTCGTGCGACGCTTTGAGCGGGCGCCATGGAATTTCGACGCCGAACTTCGCGGCGGCTTCGGCGCGCCGCGCCAGCAACCACTCGCGCAGCAAATGGGTCGACCGGCAATCGTCGCGGTTGTAGGCTTCGACGTCGTCGAGCAGCTTTTGATCGGGCTCGATTAACCACCGTTCGAACATCAAAATCGAGTCGTCACCCTTTTTCGTTTGGGTTTGGCGCACGAGCTCGTAGAAAGTTTCGAGGTTTTTTAGACCGTATCTCTCTTCAGAAATCGCCAGCGCTTGGCGTACGACGGTAAAGAGATCGACGAGCACCTCGGCGCGCAGGATATCGTCGACGTCCTCTTCGCGCGTGCCGTGCTCTTGCGCCAGCCGTCGCAGCGCCGACTTTTCGTAGCCGGCATAGTGATATACGTGCATTGCCGGAAACTTACGCCGTCGCTCGGTAATGAAGTCGACGACCTGCTCGAACGCGTGTTTCTCGGCGGCGCGATCCCTACCCCAAAACGCACGATAGGGCTCGTCGTCGTCGGGCATCCAGAAACCAAAAAGGTATTCGAGTCCGCGACCCGGTTGGAACAACGGGTCGCCCTCGATGTCGAAGAATACGTCGCCGGTTGACGGCGCCGGAAGCAGCTCGAACCCCAACGCTGGTTCGGCCGGCAACAGTTCGTAACGCGGCTCGGGCTCGCGACGCGCCAGAGCTTGCAGCGACGCCTGGCGTCGTAACCTGGTAAAAGTCTCGGCACCCATCCCGAGCGGGCGCTGCTCGTCTGTGGCCTGCGCCAGCTCATCGAGGCGCGTAATGCCTGCGGTTTGCAGCTTGGCGATCTGATCGCTACGCATCCAGGCGACCAAGCTGAGATGATCGTCGACGCGCCGCTGTGCTGCGCAGGCCGGATCCCAAGCGCAGTACGCGCAGTGGGAAACCTTGAGTGGATAGTGACGCGCCTGTTCGAGGCCGTCGAGTGTGGCCTCAGAGACGTATCGTAGAAAGGCGCGTTTAAGGTGTCGGTAATACGCCATGTACTCGCCGAGGCGAAAGTGCTCTTCCGCGCCGTTTCCCAAGATAACGTAGCCGTAACGAGGCAAAACGCCTTGCAGCCGTTCGAGATGCTCGCTGTAGTTGCATATCTGAACTAAGAAGTAGCCCTTTGTCGCCAGCGCGAGCTTAGTGTCGACCACTTCATAGCTATAATCGCCCAGTGCCGGCGATGGGACGGGGACGCGCCGCAGAAAGTCGGCGCGACCTAGAAACGTTTCGTCGAAGAAGGTCGCTTGGTAGATGATGCGCGCGCCGCGGCGCATCGCCGCGAGCGTCGCGGCCTCTGCTTCACGGTAGCTTTCCACTCCCGCTTCGGAGCGTCCGAACTCGACGAGCTCCTCGGCGTGCTCGCCTCTCAGGCGTTCCAGGTGGCGGCGCTCGTACTCCTCACCCTTACGCCGAACGAGCGCCGCTTGGTCGTCCGTAGGTTCGGGTTCGACCAGCAAACCTCGCGCAACGAGCGCCTCCAGTTCGGTAAGACGCCGGCACTCGAGATAGTCGTTGAGATCGCTCGCGGCGTAAACGAACCGTCCGTCGAGGAGGTGCACTCGCGGGGATTCGTGGGACGTTACTTACAATCCGGTCCGCGCGTCCACCAAGTGCCGCCGGGATAGTACACGCCGGCGCCTTCGCCCCAAATCACGTGGCTGCAGCCCCGCGAATCGACCGAGAGACCGAGATAATCGCCAAAGGGAAAGGCGTAGCCGGTCACGTTTTTGTACGGCGCACCCGAAGCGGCATCGGAGAGGCGCACCGGCGCGCTCCACCTTGCACCGGCGTCGCTGCTCTGCGCGTACCAGGTATTCCATGACTTCGGTCCGAGGCGATTGTCTTGCCAAACCAGGCGGAAATCGCCGGCTTGCGGTCCGGCTACGATTGCCGGACTCGTGCTGTTGCCTTCGCTCGCGATCGTCTGTGGTGCGCTCCACCTTACCCCGTCGCGCGAACGCGTAACGAAGAGTTGGTTAGGGCCTTGAGGTACGCGATTCTGCGCGTAGACGAAGACGTACGCTCCGGCCGAATCGGCGGCAACCGCATCCTGCGCGGTGTAGAAGTCGGGATAGCAGCTTTTGCCGCGACATGGTGCGCCTTCGTGGCTCACGACAAACGGAATCCCGCGCCACGAGGCTCCGCCGTCGGCGGACGTCACGAGTTCGACGTGCCCATCGCCGGTTTGATCGCGCCCGTCTTCGCCGTCGACGGCAAACCATACCGAACCGTTGGGCGCGACCGTGCCTCCGAGCGAGTAATACCAGAAGTGCCGAGTTGTGGCCCGGATCGCCGCTTGCCAGGTCGCTCCACCGTCGTGCGATGCCGCCACAAACAGCGCGTAACGCACGTTGAATGCCACGTAGACGTCCCGGCCCGACGGAGAGAGAGCTAACGTCGGCTTATCGCTGTAACGCAGTGAGCCGTCGAGGCGAACGGGGAGACTCCAACTCCGCCCGCGGTCGTGCGACTGCGAGAAGACGACGCCGGGCGAGAAACCGTCGAGGCAGACGGCATCGACCGTCCCATCGGCGGCAACGGCCAGCTGTGGGTCGTATTGGAAGGGCACGCGCTCGGCGTGGCGGCAGATACGCCGCGACGCGCTCCAGGTACGGCCGCCGTCATTCGAACTGCGAAAGAGCAGGCGGTCGGGGTGTTGCTCGGTCGTCATCTGATAAACCCATCGTGAGGAAGGGTCGGCGGCGACGACAGGCTCCCAGCGCGTATACCGCGGGCCGCCCCAGCGTTGCTCCGGCTGAAAAGCAAAGGTCCGGCCGGCCCCTCTTTCCTCGATAGCACCGGGCTGTGCAACCGGCGCGGCGTTCCGGAACTGCTCGCACGCCGCGAGCGCCAAGATGCCCGACGCAATAAAATATACTTTTCTCAACATTTTCACGATCGTAATCGAAGTAGCCACCAGCTTAGCGTCGCTTCGCCTGACGCCCTTTACCGGCGCGGCTGCGATTTCTGCAAACCAGCCTTGCCGCAGACGGATAAAGGCGTTGCCGCCTCGCATAATTGCTCCGTGAAGTTGCAGGGCGTTGTGTGGGAGTTCTCATTCCGTTCGTATTTGCGGCCGGCGGCGGGTCGGATCTCCCCGCCGCATTCTGGGACGCAACGCCTTGCAGCCGCTAGCGGCTCCTTAGTCGGATTGCCGCATTAACGATGCATTTATTGCCGACGATTACTATGGAATGCGCGAAGGATACCAGCTGGCCGTCGAACGCGGCAAAACGGAGGTCGGGCCGATGAGTACCGCTTTGATTCGCCGGACCGCGGCATTGTCGCTCGCTGTCTTCGCCGTCTCGTGTGCCGGGGGTTCGCAAAATCTCGGCGCGCCGCAGCCTTTCTCGGCGCTTGCCGGAGGCGGGTCGAGCCCGATCACTCACGTCATCATCGTCATCCAAGAGAATCGCAGCTTCGACGATCTTTTCGCCACTTTTCCGGGCGCCGATGGAACCACCATGGGGCGCGCAAAAAAAGGCAGTGGCTATGACTATATACCCCTCAAAGAGTCGACGCTCAAAGTGCGTTGCGACTTGCGCCATTCGTATAGCCGCTATCTGAGCGACTACGACGACGGAATGATGGACGGCTTTAACTCCGAGGGCGGCAGCGGCCACTGTCCCGGCAAAGAAACGGCGCCGTATCAGTATGTTAATCCGGCCCAGATCAAGCCGTACTGGAATATGGCGAACCGGTACGTTCTCGCCGATCAGACGTTCCAGACGCAAGGCAGCGGGAGCTTTACCGCACACCAGGATCTGATCGCCGGCGCGACCATCATCGATAAAAATAAGACGACGAGCATCGTCGAAAATCCCGATCATAGCCCATGGGGATGCGACGCGCGGCCGAAAACCGTTACTTCCCTGCTGCAATACACCTCAGGTAAGCTCGTCTTCGAGTATCATAAGGGACCATTTCCCTGCCTAACCTATGAGACGATGCGCGACCTGCTCGACGCGCAAGATGTTTCGTGGAAATATTACTCACCGCCGATCATCGGTGACGAAGGCGCGATCTGGAACGCTTTCGACGCAATCCATGCAGTACGCTATGGACCCGAGTGGGGCGTTAACGTACCCAACACCAACACGCAATTCTTTACCGACATTTCGAACAACGCGTTGCCCGCCGTGTCGTGGATCGTTCCGGACCGAAAAAACTCCGATCATCCCGGCGCGGGCTCCGACACCGGACCGTCTTGGGTTGCCGGCATCGTCAACGCCGTGGGGCAGAGCTCGTACTGGCCGTCGACGGCGATCGTCATCGTCTGGGACGACTGGGGTGGGTTTTACGATCACGTGCCGCCGCCGTTCCAGGACGAGTGGGGCGGTCTGGGCTTTCGCGTGCCGATGCTCGTCGTTTCGCCCTACGATAAACAAGGGCAGTCGAGTCAAGGCGGTTATATCTCGCACACGCAGTACGAGTTTGGAAGCATCCTCAGGTTCGTCGAGGATAATTTTGGCTTGGGCAGGTTGGGCACGACCGACGTGCGTGCCAACAGTATCGCCGACTGCTTCGACTTCCTTCAGAAGCCGCGGGCGTTCAAGAGAATCCCGGCTCAATATTCCCGGCAGTATTTCGAAGCACAGCGGCCGTCGTACGAACCAGTAGACCAAGAGTAAGCCCGCGTTAACCCGTTAACGAAGGCGCTACGTTGAGTTAGAATCGCCCCGCCGCATGGCCGGTCTTCTTGCACCCAGCCTGGCATAGCGCGATGATAGGGGCCAACAGTCCTGGATTCTTTCCAGGGGCGTTCTTATCTCATATCTAGGGGACTTTTATTACTGCGACCTTTGGAGAGCTTCATGAAAGCCACGTCTTATTTCAAGACATTCTTCTTTGCCTCGAGTGCGTCAGCGCTCGGAGTATCCATCCTCGTCTTGTCGGCGTGCTCCGGACCCGCGGGATCGCCGTCGAGCGCCGTGCCGGCCGCCTCCCAGCGGATGACGCCGGCGAGGGCCACGCCGTCGCCGATTCCTTTCAAATTCGTAACCGTCGACGATCCGAACTCGAATACCAACGAAGTAACGGGAATCAATCAGCGCGGTAAAATCGTCGGCACGTACGGAGCGGGCTCGGCCAGCAATATCGCCCAAAGCTATACTTCGGAACCACCGTACACGAAGTTCCGCGGGATGAACTATCCCGGCTCCGACGGAACCGACGCAACGAGTCTGAGCAGTAACCGCATCGTCGCCGGCTACGTCATCAATCCCAACCAACTCAACGGCGTCTGGGCCTTCGTTAGATCCAACGGCCTCTGGTCGTTGCTCAAGGACCGCAAACAAGGTGAAGGCGATTACGCGGTCACTAAGGTTCTGGGCGTTAACGACTCCGAATATGCCGTCGGTTACTACACCAACGGTTCCGGCGTGGAGGTTCCTTTCGAACTCAATCTCGTTACCGAGAACTTTACCAATCTCCAGCCGCCGGACGCAAAAAGCGCCGAGGCGACCGGCATCAACGGTAAGGGCAATATGTGCGGCATCGAGACGCTCAACGACCAGAGTACCGAGGGATTCTATCTGCAGAGCGGCACGTACTACGCGTTGAAGTATCCGGGGGCGGTCAACACTTGGGCTTGGGGAATCAACTTTGACAACCAGATCGCCGGTCAGTACGAAGATGCGGGCCACATCTTACACGGTTTCATCCTGACCTACCCGACGGCGGGTTCGGCAAGCCGAGTCTGGCAATCGGTGGACATATCCACCGCCGTCAAAACGAAGCTTACCGGTATCAATAACCACCAATGGATATCCGGTTCGTATGTCGACACGGCCGGTAGCACGCACGGGTTCGTTGGGATGCCTAAATCTTAACGAGACCGGCATCGGTCGATAGCGACGGCGGCCTCCGCGCTGGGCGGAGGGCCGCCGTTCGTTTTTAAGGCGCGGCTTTTGATAGCAACTTGACCGCGTCTTGATTGGTCTGCGCGGCTTGTGGGATAAGATCGCTGCATGTTGGCTCTTGCTTTACTCGCCGGCCAGCTCCACGCCGCCGCATGCACCGTCGGGAAGACGAGACTCGCAGCGACCTGCGGTACCTATGCCGTCTACGAGGATCGCGCCGCCCGATCGGGGCGCATCATCGCGCTCAAGTTCATTGTTATCAAAGCCAAGCATCCGTCGGGGCGCGCCGTCGCCTTCAATCCCGGGGGCCCGGGCGGATCGTCGACCGCCGCAGCCGGCGCGATCGCCGACGGCCTCTTTTTGCGATATTTCCAGACCCTGCACGATCGCTATGACATTCTGCTGGTGGACAACCGGGGAACGGGTGAATCGGCGCCGCTGCCCTGCGACTTCGCCCCGGCGGACAGGCCGCAACTCTACTTCCACCAGCTTTGGCCCGAGTCGCTGGTGCGGCAGTGCCGTGCCGAACTGGCGACACGCGCCAACCTCAGCCTCTACACCACGCCCCTTGCTGCCGACGACTTAAACGCGCTACGGGCGGCGCTAGGCTATCCCAGGCTAGTGCTCAACGGCGGATCGTACGGGACGACGTTCTTCCTGGATTACGCGCGGCGCCACCCGTCCAGCGTGGAGAGTTTGGTGCTGATCGGCGTCGCGCCGCCGCACTTTATCGTCATCCCGCTGCAGGACGCTCAAGGCGCGCAACTGTCGATAGACCGGCTGATCGCCGAATGCAAGTCGGACGCGGACTGCGATCGAAATTTTCCATCTCTTGGAGCACACTTCGAGGCGCTCTCGCGGCGCTTCGAAAGGGGTGACATCGGCGTGCCGCTGCGCGACGCGACGACGGGACGCATCACCGTCGTGCGCCTGTCGAGGGAAGTCTTTACCGACCGGCTTCGCCAACTGCTGTACTATCCCGAGAATGCGAAGTATGCCCCGTTCATTATAGACCGCGCTTATCGCAACGACTATATGCCGCTGGCCACGATGGTCGACCAGGTGAGCCGCGGCTTTACTACGTTGCTGGCCGAAGGACTCAACCTTTCGGTGACCTGTGCTGAGGACACGCCGTTCATTACCGAGGCGGAGGTCTTGCAAACGAGCGCGCACTCGTTCGAGGGAGATCTCCGCGTCCGTGCGCAGCAGCGAGCCTGTCGCATCTGGAGCGTAAATCCGGCACCGTCCAGCTTCGCCGAGCCGGTGCGGAGCAACGCCCCGATCTTGATGATTTCCGGCAGCGATGACCCCACGAGTCCGGCGAAGTTCGCTCGAGAGGCGCTGCCGTATCTGCCCAACGCGCGCGTGCTGCTGATTCGCAACGGCTCGCATGGCACCGAGACGGAGTGCAGCGACCGGCTGGTGGTCGACTTCGTGAACGCCGGCACCGCGAAAGGGCTTGACCTGGATAGCTGCGCCGGCGCCTATCACCGTCCGCCGTTTGCCACGTCGATGGCGGGATTCGGCGATTAGAGCCGTCTCGTCGAAAAACGTTGACACGTTAACGAATAGTCTACGTTTAGTTAGAGTCGAGCCCCAAGCGGGCCTCGCGTATTGAAAGCCGCCTGGCGCGGTGCCATGATAGGGGCCTAAGCTACGGAGGAGACTTCCTGTGCGGCCTCTATTTCAAAAGGTGACCTTGTTTAGAAGGTCGCCGCTCTACGCATCAGCCGCGATTGGGCTTGGCATATCTTGCCTCGCTTTTGCGGCATGCGCTTCGTCTTCATCAACCAACGCGTCATCCCAGCAATTCGAACCCTCGATGCGGCCGGCAACTGCTACGCCGACACCGATTCCCTACAAGTTCACGATCGTGGACGACCCAAACTCCAACCACAATCAGGTTACGGGGATAAATAACCGCTCGAAGATCGTAGGCGTTTGGGGCGGCGGGTCGGGAAGCTCGATTTGGGAGAGCTATACCACGGAGTCGCCGTACGCGAAACTTCGCGACTTGGACGATCCCGATGCCCAGGGGACGTTTGCCACGAGCATCACGAGCAACAAGCTAATTGCCGGCTACGTACTGGACCCCAAAAAATTGCACGGCATTTACGCCTTCGAGCAGGTTAAGTCGACGTGGAATCTACTGCACGATCCCAACGAAGGCAAGGGCAAACATGCCGTCACGGAGATCCTGGGCATGAACGATTCCGAGCTTGCGGTGGGGTTCTACGAAAACCGCAGCCCTGGCGGCACGAAGATTCCGTTCGTCGTCAACGTTCCTTACAAGAGTTTCACCGATCTCCAGCCGCCCGCCGCAACGGGTGACGCCGCGGCGACGGGGATTAACGGCAAGGGCAACATTATCGGATGGGAAACGACTTCGGGCGGCGTCAAGAGCTTCTTCCTTCAGACGGGCACCTACTATCCGTTCTACTACAGCGGTGGAACGGCGACGTACGCGCTGGGCATGAATTGGTCCGATATGATCGTCGGTTACTACTTGGATTCAAACAATGCGCCGCACGGATTCCTCCTGATCGGTCCGTCGAAAGGGGGCGGCCAGCAAGACTGGCAAACGATCGACGTGCCCTACTCCATCGGAACGGTCGTTAGCGGGATCAACAATCACCACGTCATCTGCGGCTACTATTTCGACGCGAGCGGAGTCCAACACGGCTTCGTCGGGAATCCGGGCAAGTAGCGATGCGCGCATTTATCACCGCACTGATCGCCGCCGCACTTCTTTGCGCTTGCAGCGGAAACGACTCAATTTCTGCGTTGGGCAAAGTTTCTTCGCAGCCTCAAGCAAGGGGATTGAGTTCTACGTCGTACTCCTTCCAGGTAGTCGACGATCCGGTTTCCGGAGTAAATCGGGTCAACGGAATCGATCTGTTCGGCGATATCGTGGGCAGCACCGGAAGTGGAACGGCGAGCGATCCGTATCAGAGTTACTTCGCGCAGTCGCCGTATAACAAGTTTCAAAGTGAGTCGTATCCCGGCGCGCAGGGCACGGTAGCGATGGCCGTCGTAAGCCCCGTAAGCCAAACGATCGTGGGCGGATGGGTGCTCAATCCGCCGCAGCTGCCGGGCATTTGGGTGTTCGTTCAAATAAACGGCGTGTTCACGATCTTTCGCGATCGAAAAGGCGGAAGAGGACCCGATACCGCGAGCGCGATTCTCGGCCTCAACGACGTTGGATTCGGGGTCGGGTATTTCAAGAACACGGACGGTCACGACGTCCCGGTCGTGATCAATATTCCAACCGAAAAGTTCACCGCCCTCAAACCTCCGGGGTTTATCGATGCCGAGGCGACGGGAATTAATGATTTCGGCGACATTGGCGGTTGGGAGACCACGTCCAAGAGCACGGTCGGGTTTTTCGAACGGCTCGGCGCGTACTACACCTTTGCCCACGCGAAAGCGACGGCGACCTATGGACTAGGAATCAACTCGTCCGATCAGATCGTGGGATACTACACCGACACGAGCGGCGCGAATCACGGTTTCATCCTCACGAGCCCAAAATCGGGACAGAAGTGGCAGACGATCGACGCGCCCGACGGCGCGAACGGTACGTTCGTCACGGGCATCAACGACCATGGCGCCATTTGCGGCTATTACGTCGATGCAAGCCACGTCCAACACGGTTTCGTAGCGACGGCGAAGCGGTAACGCCACGACGAAGCGCTCACGCTTCGCCGGCCGTCAACTCGTAGGCCTCGCGCACGTATGGCATAATTGCTCGTAGATCTCGCTGCGTTGCGACGAAAGCGACGTGCGAGACGCGCTTACCGGACGGCCCCGCTTTGAGGAAGCACGGATCGTTCACTCGGCGTGGCAGGTGAACGACCACGCGCAGCGCGTGGCGTGTGACCGTCAAATCGGCGAAGATGCGGGTGGTTCGAAAGAGCGCGTACCGGTTGCGCGTGACGACCTCCACCTCGCCGAAGGCACGAACCGTCCTCTCAAGCCGGCGGTAGAGGTTGGCCAACGACTTCGACCGGTCCCTGAGCAGCATTTCGCCGCTGCCGGTGCCGCAAGCGTGGCGCTGATTTACCCGAAGGAAGCGGCGCCCGCATTTTTGGCACGCCCAACTCATGGCTGCCCCTTTGCTACTCACGAACGCCGCAAACCGCGCAGCGGCCTTCGAACGTCACTCGTTCGCTTTCGATCTCGAAACCGTGCCGTGAGGCCAGTGCTCTGATCTTGCGAGCAGGGATCGCGTACGCGACGTCTTCGATCTCGCCGCACGTGCTGCAGCGAAAGTGAGCGTGCCGCGGGCAGGCCGGCTCGTAAGTCGCCGAGTCGACGCCCGGTACGTGAAGCTCGGAAACCAATCCGAGGTCCCGCAGGCGCTCGAGCCCGCGATAGACGGTGGAGAAGCCGATGCCCGGCCGGCGCTTTAGGGCTTTAGCATAGATCTCTGAGGACGTAAGATGCCGGCCAACTCCGCTCGCTTCCACGATGTCGTAAATAAGCCGATAGTTTTTCGGAAGCGGCGGTTGCTTGGGCGAGACCATTAACCTCTCTTATCCCTATTGACGCCGGTCATAGGCAGGGATATTCTCCATGTGAGAGTGAAAATCACTTTCACACACCTTCGGTATTGAAACCCGCTCCTCCGCTCGCTGCGCGGCGCGCCCGGCTGCCCGTTTGGCAGTCCAGCGTCAATCGTGGCCTTCTGCGGCGAAGCGCCTGTATCACCGGATCGGAGAAGTAGCACGAATGGAAAATACGATCGTAGAACTGTCGGACGCCGACCAAGGCTGTCCGGTAAAACACGTACCCCTGCGTCCGAGAATCAACATCGATTGGTTCCCCGAATTACTGAACCTGTCGGTGCTTCACCGCCCGTCGGCGCTCTCCGACCCGATGGGCGCCGGCTTCGACTACGCCCGCGAGTTCAAGAGCCTCGACCTCAAGGCGGTCAAGGCTGACATTGTCGCCTTGATGACCACGTCGCAAGACTGGTGGCCGGCCGATTACGGTCACTACGGACCGCTGTTTATCCGCATGGCTTGGCATAGCGCTGGGACGTATCGTATCGGCGATGGCCGTGGCGGGGCGGGCTCGGGCGAGCAGCGTTTCGCGCCGCTCAACAGTTGGCCGGATAACGTCAGCCTGGACAAGGCCCGCCGACTGCTGTGGCCGATCAAGCAAAAGTACGGCCGCAAGATCTCATGGGCCGATCTCATGGTCCTGGCCGGAAATTGCGCCTTGGAATCGATGGGATTCAAGACGTTCGGCTTTGCCGGCGGCCGGGTCGACGCATGGGAGCCCGACGAGAACATTTACTGGGGGCCTGAAGACACGTGGCTCGAGGACAAGCGTTACAGCGGCGAGCGCGCTCTCGAAAAGCCGCTCGCGGCCGTACAGATGGGTTTGATTTACGTGAATCCCGAGGGTCCCAATGGCGAGCCCGATCCGCTTGCGGCGGCCGGTGACATTCGCGAGACCTTCGGGCGTATGGCAATGAACGATGAAGAGACCGTCGCGCTTATTGCCGGCGGGCACACCTTCGGTAAAGCGCACGGCGCCGCCGATCCTGCGCAGTACGTAGGCTTTGCGCCGGCCGGTGCCGGCATCGAAGAACAGAATCTCGGCTGGCGCAACTCGTTCGGCAGTGGCCATGGCGGCGACGCGATCACGAGCGGACTCGAGGGCGCCTGGACCACAACGCCGACGCGCTGGAACGGTGAGTACTTCTTTAATCTTTTCAACTATGAGTGGGAATTGACGAAGAGCCCCGCCGGTGGTTGGCAGTGGACGCCGAAAGACGGCGCCGCCGCAAACACCGTTCCCGACGCGCACGATGCGTCGAAGAAGCATGCGCCGATGATGTTCACGACGGATCTCGCCTTAAAGGTCGATCCGATCTACGCCCCGATCTCAAAACGCTTCCACGATAACCCACAAGAGTTCGCCGATGCATTTGCCAAGGCGTGGTATAAGCTGACGCATCGCGACATGGGTCCCATCTCTCGCTATCTCGGCCCCGAAGTGCCGGCCGAACCGCAGATCTGGCAAGACCCGCTGCCGGCAGTCGACCATCCGTTGATCGACGAGCAGGATATCGCTACGCTCAAAAGTCGCATCCTCGCTTCGGGGCTCACCGTATCGCAGCTGGTTACGACGGCGTGGGCGTCGGCGACGACGTTCCGCGGCACCGACATGCGCGGAGGCGCCAATGGCGCGCGCATTCGTCTTGCGCCACAAAAGGATTGGGCAGTGAATCAGCCTGCGGAGCTGGCAAACGTGTTGAAAGTTCTGGAGAAAGTCCAATCCGAATTCAACGCATCGCTTTCGGGCGGGAAGAAGGTTTCGTTAGCCGATCTCATCGTAGTCGGCGGCTGCGCGGCGATCGAGCAGGCCGCGAAGAGCGCGGGCCGGGACGTCAAGGTGAGCTTCGCACCGGGCCGCACCGACGCGTCGCAAGAGAATACCGACGCGAACTCGTTCGCGGTACTCGAGCCCACCTCGGACGGCTTTCGAAATTACCTTGGCAGCGGACACTCGCGTTCCCCCGAGCAGCAGCTGCTCGACCGAGCGCTGCTATTGACGCTGACGGCTCCGGAGATGACGGCGCTCGCCGGCGGCCTGCGCGTCCTGGGTGCCAACTTCCGAGACTCGAAGCACGGCGTCTTCACCAAGCGCCCAGGTGCTCTGACCAATGACTTCTTCGTGAACCTGCTCGACCTGACGACGAAGTGGCAGCCGGCCGGTACTGACTACATGTACGAAGCTCGGGACCGGCGCACGGGCGAGGTCATGTGGACCAGCACAAACTGCGACTTGATCTTCGGCTCGAACTCGCAGC
>DATAPM010000320.1:0-6532 GCA_036265225.1 Vulcanimicrobiaceae bacterium | reverse complement strand
GCGCCGTCGCCGAGCGCGCGCAGGGCTGCGCGCATTCGCCGTTCGCTGTTGTCGAGCGCACGCTCGACCGCGGCGGCCAAATCTGCAGGGCCGTAACGACCGCAGATTTCTAAGAGCCGCCGCTCGCCGGTGTAGTTGCCGGCCACTTGGGCCCGAAGATCGCCGCTCCGTTCGTACGGCGCGCGCGAGTTGGAGCAGAAGATCGCCACGGTTTCGTCAACGACGCGGTCGCCAGCGACGAGCCTGCGCGGCGGCACCACGACTCCCTCGGCAAAAATGTCGGGTGCGTCAGCCGGCATCGAGCCGGGGACCGATCCCCCAACGTCGGCGTGATGCGCCTTATTTGCCGCGTAACCGACGAGGGTGCCGCGATGGAAGACCGGACGCAGCAGCGTGACGTCGTTGCAGTGTGTTCCGGTGACGTACGGGTCGTTAGCAACCCACATTTCGCCCTCCCGCACGTCGCCATGCTCGCGCTCGATTTCGCGCAGCATGCGGCGAAGCCCCCACGGAAGGGAGCCGAGGTGCACCGGGATGTGCTCGGCTTGGGCGATCAGCCGTCCTTGCGGGTCGAAGAGCGCGCACGAGTGATCGAGCCGCTCCTTGATGTTGGGTGAGTAAGCGCTGTTGCGAACCGCGATTCCCATCTCTTCGCCGGCATAGATCAGTGCGTGCTCGATGATCTCGGCGGTGATCGGATCGATCATCGCGGCATCGCCTCGAGCAGAAGGAGCTCGTCTTCGCGCGTGACCGACCAGCCGGGCGCGACGTAGGTCGTGCTGTCGTACTCTTCGACCACGAGCGGCCCGGCGCGCCGTACGCCGGGCATGAGCGCCTCGCGTGGTAACACGGCGACGGGTTCGAAGGTCTCACCGGTCCAGACGCTGCGTTCGGTCACGCGCGATGCGTGCGCCGGCGCACCGGTCGACTCCGGCACCCCGGTTGTCTCGGCCACCGTGCCGTACGCCGTTAGTCGGGCGTTGACGATCTCGATCTCTTCATCGGGAACGTCGTATCCGTAGCGTGCACGGTGCGCCAGCGCAAAGGCACTCTCGACGGTTGCAACGGCCCGAGCGTACGCGACCGGAAGCTCGAAGCTTTGCCCGCGATAGCGCGCGTCGTACTCGCGCTTGAATTGAATGCCGTTGCGATCCGCGCCCTGTGCGCTCAACGCATTGCCCGCGTGGCGTTCCATCGCGGCGAAAGCGCTCTCCACGGCCGCATCGTCAATCTCGCGAAGCGAGCGGAGCACCGGCCGCAGCTCGTTGCAGTGCAGCCTGGCCGCGAGCAGGCCGAAGGCCGAAAAGAGTCCCGGGTGCGACGGCACGACGATGCGCCGCACTCCGAGCTCGTGCGACACCGCGCACGCGTGCAGCGGCCCCCCCCCGCCGAAAGCTACCAGCGTAAAGTCGCGCGGATCGAGCCCCCGTTCGATCGTGACGATGCGCAGGACGTTGGCCATAGCGTCGTCTACGAGACGTATCACGCCCACTGCCGCGCGCTCTAAAGAGGCTTCGAGCTTCCGAGCCAGGGTGTCGATCGCCGACTGCGATCGCCAGGCGTCGATCGGAAAGTCGCCGCCGAGCAGGTGTTGCGGGTTGAGTCGTCCGAGCACGACGTTTGCATCGGTGACGGTCGGCCGATCCGATTTCCCGTAACAAGCTGGACCGGGGTCGGCTCCAGCCGAGAGCGGACCGACGCGCAGCGCGCCGGCCGCATCGGTCCACGCGATCGTTCCGCCGCCGGCGCTGATTTCGGCGAGGTCTACGAAGGGAAAGCGAACCGGGTACCCGCTACCTTTTAGCGCGCGGCCGCTGTGCGTTCGCCCTGCGGCTTCGAACTCGCCGGCAACCTGCGGGATGCCGTCCACGATCGTGCCGGCCTTGGCCGTCGTTCCGCCCATATCGAAGGAGAGCAGGCGCGTACCGGCTCGCCCGGCAAGCGCCGCGGCCGCGACCGCACCGCTCGCTGGGCCGCTTTCGATGAGCGCTGCGGGACGCGCCAAGATATGGCTCGCCTCGGCCATGCCGCCGTCGCTTCGCATCACGTAGAGCGGCGCACGCACGCCGTATCGTGCCAGCTCCTCGGTCAACCGCGAGAGATATCGTTCGACTAGCGGCGCGAGCGCCGCGTTGACGACCGTCGTCGAAAAACGTTCGTACTCGCGGTATTGCGGATCGATCTGCGACGAAACGGTAATTCGGGCATTGGGAAGGCGGGCCCGCACGGCTTGCGCGACGCGCTGCTCGTGTGCGTCGTTGGCGTACGCGTGAAGCAGACAGACCGCTACAGCTTCCGGTTGGCGATCGTGCAGGTCGTCGCAGGCTCGGGCGAGCGAGGCTTCGTCGAGCGGTACGATCACTACGCCGTTATGATCGAGCCGTTCGACGACCGTCAGCCGGTCCTCCCTGGCCACTAGAGGCCGCGGGCGTTCGACGAAGAGGTTGTAGACTTCGCTGCGATTTTGACGACCGATCTCGATCACGTCGCGAAAACCTTCGGTCGTGACCAATACGACGCGCGCGATTTCGAGACCGACTTGGCCGAGCAGAGCATTGGTGGCGATCGTCGTCGAGTGTGCGAGAAACTCTATTTCCGGGGGATCCGGGTAGCGATCCAGCAACGACCGCAGCGCGTTCATCGCTCCGCGCTGCGGTTCGTGGGGCGTCGTCGGTACCTTGATGGTGATGGGTCGCCCGCTCCACGACCCGACCGCGACGAGATCGGTGAACGTCCCGCCGATGTCGATGCCGACGCGCAACCTTGCGATGGCGCCGAAAGCCTAGAAAGTCAGCTTATAGATCGCGTTGCCGGGATTGCAGTTGGTGCCCTGCACCATGCGAACCCGGAACTCCAGCGTCGTCGAGTTTTGACCGGCGTCGAGCGCACGATTCCACACGTAACCGAACTGATAGGTCTGGCCCGCCTGCAGCGGCGGTATGCCGCGGTCGTTGAGCCGTTCTTGCGATGCGCCTTCGTAGATGTCGACGAACTGCAACGTGTTGCTGGCCTGTCCTTGACCGCCGAGATTCGTGACCGTTCCTTGGATATGGTATTGGTTCACCTTTCCGCTCGGCACGACGCTTTTAACTACTGCCGACGTGACGGCCGGGTTTGCGCCCCCGCAGGTGCTCGCGTGGGCGGCCAGCGGGAGCTGGGCCATAAGAAGCAGACCGGCACTAACGATACGGATGATCACTGAGATGGTACCTCCTTTTAAAGGCTTATGCCCTCGGTGTTGGCCGCGTACCCATCGGGCAACCGCTTGCTGCCTCTTCTATACCCGCCTAACGGAGCAACCGAAACGGTCTCTCCCTACCTTTCGGTCGGGCGAAGCGATGCGCAGCGTTCGCGCAAAGCAGCCAATTCGCGGGACTGGCGCTCGGCGACCCGCTGCCAGCGCGCGGCGTCGCGCTCGGCGCGCAGCGTCTCGAGATGATCGTAGGCAGTACCCGCAGCCTTCGCGAGGGCTTCGAGTGAGATCGCTTCGTCGGGGTCGATATCCTCGCCGCCGGCGTGCGCACCGTAAAGCACGATTGCTTCGAGCCGGGCCAGGGCGAAGACCGGCACTGCCAAAACCGCGTCCGCTTCGTG
Organism: Vulcanimicrobiaceae bacterium; assembly: GCA_036265225.1. Lineage (GTDB taxonomy): Bacteria > Vulcanimicrobiota > Vulcanimicrobiia > Vulcanimicrobiales > Vulcanimicrobiaceae > Cybelea. The sequence continues at coordinate 2,938 of DATAPM010000320.1, read as the reverse complement.
AAGGCGGACCGGCCGGCGCTCGCCGGCGAGCTGAAGCGCTACCGCAGAGGCCAGGGCCTTGCCGTCGCGTCGAAACTCGCTGGAAGTAACGCGCTGATACAACTCGGCCGAAGACAAGCCGTATGCCTGCAATGGTTCGCGCACAAGCGCGTCTTCCACCGCGGACGCGTTCTCGGCGGCGCCGAGTCCGGAGGCAATCCGGGCGAGATGCCGTTCGGCGAGGTGTCGCCGCCTAAAGAGCGTGCTCTCGACGAAGCGCTCCGCGTTGGAGTAAAGCGCATCGAGGGAGAAGGCGACGACGATCGCCGCGAGTGCGACCAAGAAAATCGCGATCCCGGCATGCTCGAGGATACGCCCGGCGATCCATTCGACCAGCGCGAAGAACGTGAAAATCGCGCCGCTGACAATGGTGTAGACCAGCGTTCGGCTCACGACGAACGAGAAGTCGAAGACGCGCTGCCGCACGACGCCGTAAGCGATTGCAAACGGCGCGCACGTATACAGCAGCATTACGATCCAGATCAACCAATCCGATGTTGTAAGCGAGTACGTCGTCTCCCAATACCGCGCCCACGAGGCTGCCGAGCTAAAAAGCGTTAAAATTATTCCGGCGATCACCCACTGCAGCCGTTGCCGCTGCCAAGCCGGCGTGCCGAAGTAGGTTGCAGCTAGCGTTGCCCCGGCGACGGCGAAGAGCGCGAGCGCGCCCCAGGTCGAGCCCAGCGACATCCATCGCGACGGCGCCGCACCGTAGAAGAGCGACGTCGCATCCCAGGCGAGATTTGGAACGGCAAAGATCGCGCCGACCGGTATCGCCAGGCGATCAAGCCACGCGCGCCAACCCGTCGGCCAATCGTTGGGGAATCGGGCGGCGAAAACGACGAGGCCGATCGGTCCGGCTATGTCGAGAATATCGGTTGCCAGCTGGGTATACGGGAAGAGCGACTCGGGAAAGCGGTAGAGCGTGACGTTGGTGGCGGAGCAAAGGTAGAGGAAGAGTCCCCACGTCATGCGGCTCGGCCGGCGTAGCAGAATGGCAAGCGCGACAACGATGTATGCGAAGCCGGTGATCCGCAAAAACGAAGTCACCAGGGAAAACTGCTCGCGTCCGGGCGAGGTCGACGGAAACGGCACCGCGTGCAGCGTAACTTCGCGCCTCTCCGAGTCGCGCTCGAGCGTGAACCTGACGCTTTCGCCGATGCGCGCCGGCTGATATTCGAGTCCTACGATACGATCGTGGAGGGTCGACTTGGTAAAGTCCAGCTGGTCGCCGGGCAGAATTCCGGCGCGCCCGGCGGGGCTTCTCTGGTCGACGGTTTTCACCCGATGGCCGTCGGTGTAAATCAGGTGATAGCCGAACGTCGTCGGCGGCGCAAAGAGCTGGACCGTCGCCGCAACGTTCAATGCAAGCGCCATCGCGGCGGCAAGAAGCGCCGCTACGCGTTCGCCGGGGCGAAGGTGCCGCCGCCGTTCCAGCATCGTCGCTTCGGATTCTTCCGCCGCCGCGTTCGTACCCTGTGCAGGCGCTCGAAGACCGTGGGAAAAGGACACCCGATGCCATCATCGCCGTACGAGATTTTTCGGGCGCTGCACGAACGCGCGTCGGCTTTCGTCATGCCCAATGCTTGGGATGGGGGGTCTGCGGCGTTGCTGCGTCGCGCCGGTTTCGAAGCCTTGGGGAGCACGTCGCTGGGTTTCGCACTTTCGATCGGGCGGCAGGACGGGTACCACGCCGTGACGCGGGATGAGGCGATTGCCCACGCCGCCTTGCTCGCACGCGTCTCCTGTCTGCCCGTCAACGGGGATCTGGAAGACGGCTTTGGGCCCGCGCCCGAGGACTGCGCGCTAACGGTCCGCGCCTCGATCGCCGCGGGGCTGGCCGGTCTCGGCATCGAGGATACGACCGCCGATCCGCTGTCTCCGATTCACGATTTCGACGCCGCGGTGCAACGCGTGCGCGCTGCCGCACGCGAAGCGCGCGGACGCATCATCCTGACGGGGCGCACCGACAACTACCTGCACGGCCGCGCGGATCTCGACGATACGACCCGCCGGCTGACGGCGTTTGCCGAAGCCGGAGCCGACGTTCTTTACGCGCCGTGCTTGCCGGACATGGATTCGATCGTTTCCGTCGTCCGTGCGGTGGCGCCTAAGCCCGTCAACGTTCTCATCGGACCGCAAGACGGTGACGTCAGCCTCGCGCAGCTCTCCGCTCTCGGGGTGAAGCGCGTCAGCGTCGGCGGCGCGCTCTACCGTCGCGCGATGACGGCGCTCTCCCAGACTGCAGAAGCGCTCTTGCGTGGCGAACTCGGAGCCGCGCGCGGCGCAATACCCGGCAGCGAGATCGCATCGCTTTTGCCCCAGTGACGCCGGTCTGGTCGCGGGTTCGCGGCTTCTTCGCCGGACTCGGCCCAGGGCTCATCACCGGCGCGGCAGACGACGATCCGTCAGGTATTTCGACCTACTCCGTCGCCGGAGCGGCGACCGGATACTCCACGCTGTGGCTGGCGCTGGTTTCGACTCCGATGATGTCCGTCATCCAAGGGATGTGCGCCCGCATCGCCATGGTTAACGGCGAAGGCCTCGCCGGCATCGTGCGCAAGACGCTGCCGCCGTGGCTTGCCTACGGGCTCGCCGGACTCGTGATCGTCGCCAATACGTTTAACGTCGGAGCCGACATCGGTGGAATGGCCGCCGCAGCGGAGCTGGTCGTCCCGATCCCCGTCGATGCGCTGGTCTTTCTCTTTGGAATCGGGTTGATCGCAGTGCAGACGTGGCTTTCGTATTCCACGATCGAGCGAATCTTTAAATGGCTAACCCTGACGCTCTTCGCGTATGTGGTGACCGCGTTCGTCGTGCGGCCGCCGTGGGGAGACATCCTGCTGCACTTCGCCATACCGCGCGTACGTTTGGACGCCGTCTGGCTGGCGACGGTAGT
>DATAPM010000319.1:0-3571 GCA_036265225.1 Vulcanimicrobiaceae bacterium | reverse complement strand
AGTGCGACGAGATCGGCGCGGCCGCCGGCGACGATCGCGCTGGCCTGGTCGACGTCCGTGATGTTGCCGACCGCCATCGTCGCAATGCCGACCTCGTTGCGAATCTTGTCTGCGTAGGGTGTTTGGAACATGCGTCCGTAGACGGGTTTGGCATCGGGGGATGTTTGACCGGTCGAGACGTCGATCAAATCGGCGCCCGCCGCTTTGAAGGCGCGTGCGATCGCGACCGAGTCGTCGCCCGAGATACCGCCGTCGACCCAATCGGTGGCCGAGATGCGTACCGAGATTGGTCGGTCCTCCGGCCAAACCTCGCGCATCGCACGAAAGACTTCCAGCGGGTAACGCAGACGATTCTCAAGCGAGCCGCCATACTCGTCGGTGCGCGCATTGCGCAGAGGCGTGATGAAGGACGAGAGCAGGTAGCCGTGCGCGCAGTGCAGCTCGAGCATGTCGAAGCCGGCTTGCAGACCCATCGCGGCGGCGCGCGCAAAGGCGTCGCGAATGTCCGTCATCTGGCTGGGGGTCAGCTCCTGCGGGGTTTGGTTCTGCGCGGCGTACGGGATGGCCGACGGCGCAACGACCGGCCAGTTCCCGGCAGCCAGCGGTTCATCCATTCCCTCCCACATCAATTTCGTCGAGCCTTTGGGGCCCGAATGTCCGAGCTGAAGGCAGATTTTGGCGCGCGAGTTAGCATGCACGAAATCTACGATACGTTTCCATGCGGGAAGGTGTTCGGGCAAGTACATTCCGGTACAGCCCGGCGAGATGCGCCCCTCGCGCGTGACGCAGGTCATCTCGGTGAAGACCAGGCCGGCGCCGCCGAGCGCGCGCGTGCCGAGGTGCACGAGGTGGAAGTCGTTGGGCATTCCGTCTTCGGCGCTATACATATCCATCGGCGAGACGACGATGCGATTGATGAGCTCGAGCGAGCGCAGTTTAAACGGCGCAAACATCGGGGGCATCGGTTTTCCGGCAAACCATTTTTCCACGTCCCCGACGTACGTCGTGTCGCGCAGGCGCAGGTTTTCGTGGCCGATCCGCTGACTGCGCGTCAGCAAGCTATAGGCAAACTGTTCCGGCGGCAACGTCGCATAGCGTGCCACGTTTTCAAACCACTCGGTCGAGTTGCGCGCCGCGTTCTGCAGCTTGAGTACTTCGATGCGGCGGACCGCTTCGTAGCCATCCAGGGCTTTCGCTAAGTCACCCTTCCCTTCGACGTGGTTCAACGCGTCGGCGAGCCCGATGGCATCTTCCAGTGCGAGCTTCGTTCCGGAGCCGACCGAGAAGTGCGCGGTGTGCGCGGCGTCACCCATCAACACGACGTTGTCGTGAACCCAGCGCTCGTTGCTGACGCGGGTAAAGTTGAGCCAGTCGCGGCCGCGAAGGTGGGCCGCGTTGGTCATGAGGCGGCGTCCGTGAAGGTACGGCGAAAAGAGATCCTCGCAGAAGGCGATCGTTTCGGCGGTGCCGGCAGAATCGAGGCCGTGAGCGAGCCACGTTTCCTCGCGACACTCGACGATAAACGTGCTTAACTCCGAATCGAAGCGATAGGCGTGCACCGTGAACCAGCCGTGCTCCGTACGTTCGAAGATAAAGGTAAATGCATCGAGCGGCAGGTCCGTACCGAGCCAAACGAAACGGCAGCGCCGCTGATCGAGATCGGGATTAAACGCCGGAGCATACGTGGCACGCACGCGGCTGTTGATCCCGTCGGCGCCGACGAGCAAGTCGCATTTTCCGCGCTCGGCTTCGACGTCTTCGACGTCCGTCTGGAAGCAAAGCTCGACGCCAAGCTCGGCTGCCCGCTCTTGCAGGATCGCCAGCAAGCGTTTGCGCGAGATGCCGCTAAAGCCATGGCCGCCCGAGCGAATGGTGTGACCTTTAAAATGAATGGCTATGTCGTCCCAGTGCGCGAAGGCTTCCGTGATGGCGCGGTGCGTCGGCTCGTCGGCGGCATGCAGATTCTCCAGCGTCGCGTCGGAAAAGACCACACCCCAGCCGAAGGTATCGAGGGGGCGATTGCGCTCGAGCACGCGGATCGACCAGCCGGGAAAACGACGCTTGGCGAGAATTCCGAAGTACAGACCGGCCGGTCCGCCGCCGACGCACGTCACGCGCATATTCGCTGGTTTGGTCACTTGCTTACACTTTGATTAGAGGCGCAGACGAATCCCGCCCCGGTGTGGTAGCCTACGCTCGAGCCGTGATCAGAACACCCGCGCTTCGCCTTCTCCTACTTAGCCTCACTGCGGGAGCGATCGTCGCATCGAGCGCACACGACGCGCGACGTGCCGACGCGGCATCGCCGGTGACGCTTGCGAGCGGAACCTATGAAGCGCGCACGACCATTCCCGTGACGATCGACGGCCAGCGCGCAGAATGCATTCTCGACACAGGAAGCTCGGCCGTGTTGGTTTCACCGGCCCTCGCCCACGCGGCCGGGCTTCAGGCGCACGCCGCCACCTTTGAAGTCGCGCCCGACGGCCGGTCGTATATGGACCGTCAGACGACCATCGGAAGACTCGGCGTTGCCGGCTACAATCTGCACGACGTTCGGGCCTTGATCTCGTCGAACCTCACCGGCAACAACGCGCTCTGCGGCTACGACTTCTTGGCGCACTTCCCGCTGCTCCTCGATCGCGATCGGCAGGTCGTGACGCTCTTCCCGGCGTCGTCCAAGGTGGATCGGATGCATTGCATTCCGATCGACGTAACCGCTCGCATCGCCCTGGCCACCGTCGAAATCAACGAGACGCGAATGAGTCACGTCGTGCTCGATTCCGGAATGGCCGGTGGCGGCGTGATGTGGGAAGGGGTGCGAACGCAACTGCACCGGCCGCTCGTCGCCGACGCCGACTATCAGACCCAGCCCGAGGCGGCACGCGCGGGCTTTGCTTGCGGTGCCGTCGCATCGATCCGCTACACCCCCGGCTCGCCGGTCACGCCGATGCCGATCTGCACCGAGCCGCAGCGTCCCGACGGCTATAACGGAATGCTCGAGACTAACCTCACCTCGGTTCACGCCCTGGCGATCGACTATCCGCACCGTCGCATGTGCTTCGACGTCGGCGGCTATGTCGCGCAAGATTCCAGCGGCGCGCAGCCGACATATTGGCGCGACGCCTGGTCACGTTTTAAGTACCTGCGCCCCCCGCGGTAGCGGTTTTTCCGAAGGTTGCGCGGGCGCTAGCGCTTCATGGCGATTAGTAGGCCGTCGCAGATGGGGACGAGGGATGCTTCGACACGAGGGTCGCTGCCGGCTTTGAAGCTTATGGCGCGTAGCGCGCGCGTGTCTTCGTCTTCTGGGTTCGGATCCAGCACCGCACCGTTCCAAATGACGTTATCGACTAGGATCACGCCGCCCGGGCGGAGCAGTTCCAGCGCACGTTCGTAATAGTTGTCGACGTTATTTTTATCGGCGTCGATGAAGGCTATGTCGAAGGGCTCGACGCCGGGCGGCAGCTTCGCCAGCGTTTCGAGAGCTGGGGCCACGCGCAAGTCGATCTTTCCGGCGACGCCGGCGGCCTGCCAATAACGCCGCGCGACGCTGGTCCATTCCTCGCTGGTATCG
>DATAPM010000318.1:0-3594 GCA_036265225.1 Vulcanimicrobiaceae bacterium | reverse complement strand
GCGCAAATCCTCAGCGACGCGCATCGGCTCCCTCCAACAGGGCGGAGATCGAGATCAGTTCCCCGATCGATTGCTCGGGGTCCGCAGGCGCACGTCCTTGACGCAAGAAGCGCTCGATCTGCGACTCGGCAGCGATGGCGGCCCGCCCGGCGCGATCGGATGGCTCGACGCCGAGCGCGCGCGCGTCATCGACTCGCTGCAAAAGTGCCAGCGCCTCGCGCAGACGCGATGCCGCTCGCAAATGCGGCTCGCCGGCAACCACATCCATCGTTCGGCTCGCGCTCGCCGGAACGTCAATCGCCGGAAAGCGGCCGCTTTCCGCTAAACGCATCGAGAGCGCGATGTGACCGTCGAGCAGCGAACGCGCGGCTTCGCTGACCGGATCGCGGTCGTCGCCATCGCTAAGCACCGTCGCGATCAGCGTGATCGAACCCTTGGCAACTGCTCCGGCAACTTCGACCAATCGCGCCAGGTCGGCAAACACGCTTGGCGGATATCCTCCGCGGCCGGTAGTCTGTCCGGTCGCGACACCCGCTTCGCGCATCGCTGCGGCTGCGCGCGCGAGACTGTCGAGAACCAACAGCACGTGAAGTCCCCGTTCGCGCAGCGCAGACGCGTGCGCGACGGCAACGTTGGCGGCGGCGATTCGCTCTCGAGCCGGCCGATCGCTGGTTGCGCAGACGACGGTCATCCGCGGTGCGCAACCGGCAATCCAGCGCTGCGCCTCGCGGCCGCGCTCACCAACCAAGGCAACGACGATCGCGTCGCAGCGGCATCCCGCAACGATCGCTTCTATCAGCGAACTCTTACCCGTGCCGGGCGGTCCGAAGACTCCGATGCGAGCGCCCCGACCGATCGTCAAGAGAGCATCGATGGTCCGCACTCCCGTCCACAGCGGCGACACGACCGGCTCGCGTTCGTTAGGGGAGGGAGATCGCAGGTCGACCAATACGCGGCGTCCGATCAGCCGCGAACCACCGTCGAGCGGGGAGCCCTGCGAGTCGATCGCCCGCCCGAGCGCGCAAGTACCGAGATCGAGCGCTACGGCGCGCATGCTGCGACCGCCGCTTCGAGGCGGGCGGTGAAGCGTTGATCGATGGTACCGCTCTTTACTTCGAAGAGAACCTCGCCCCGGCGAAGCCTCGAGTCGGCCACACATTCGATCGCGAAAACCGCGAGCGCATCGAGATCGTCGCGATTCGCGCGAATCACGAGCACGCTTTCGTCTTCAAGACGAGCCAGTGCGGCGGTAACGACCGCCGCGACGTCGGCATGCGACGTCGCCAGTTCTCGCCCCAACACGTTGGTCGAGATTTCCCGCAGTAAGCGCATCACGGCGACGTCGAGCGCGTCGGAGAGCGCCGCCCGAAACCGCCGAGCTGCGGCGACCGCATCTTCGATGTCGGGATGGACCGGCTCGGGTACGGCCTCCTGCGCCATTTCGATCTCCCGCTTTTCCGGCCGCAGAAACGCCGCTAGCGGGACGAATCGCTCAAACATGGCGGCGAAGCAACTCTTCGGCATCCCCTAAAAGCGGAGAATGACGCCGCTGCATTCGCGCTACGATCGCATCGCGTTCGTGCGGAGGGTAGAGTTGCAGGACCGCCGTGGCGGTCGCCGCCGGTAGCGCGCTGATAATCGCCGCCGCGGCGTGGGGCGGCTCGTGTTCCAGCATGCTGCGAACTCGCGCCGGCGGGAAACCGGCCGCGGCCTTCGACGTGCGTTCCGTCGCCGCCCGGTCGAGCGCTGTGCGTGCCAGCGACGTGAGGGGCGGCAGAGCCACTCTCGCGCAGGTGAAGAGCCCGAGCGCGAAGATCAGCGCCGGCGCAAGCGGCACGATCGTTGCGTAGAGCAGCCACCAAATGTCTTTGCGCGGAACCGGCACCTGTCGAAAATCGGCCTCGTCGACGACCAGGGTGTCGCCGCGCCGCGCATCGTATCCGACGGCGGCCGCGGCAAAATCGTGCACCTTGACCACCTCGAGCCCACGGCTTTGATTGACGAACACCGCCGTCGAGAGTCTTGCCAACGTGCCCGCATCGGCCGAAGCGATGAGCTCGTGCGTATCGCTGCCGCCGTCCTGCGCGCCGTCTACTTGCCGGTAATGGCGCCCGTTGCCGTCGTAACTCTCGCTGCGCTGCGTTCGCTCGATCGGCCGCAGCCCCATGGGCGAGCGGCGCACCTCACGCTCCGTCGTCCGCTGCGCGTTATATTCGGCGCGAACGCGGACGATCGTGGATCCGCTTCCGAACGCCGCATCGAGCGCCGATTGCAGCGCCAACTGGCGCGCTGCCGCATCGTCGCCACCCGAACCTGCGTCGCGTAGGGCTACTCCACGGTCGTCTAAGATCGTTACGCGTGACGCCTCGAGTTTCGGAACGCTGGCGGCGACGAAGGCGCGAATCCCAGCAATGGCCTCTCGCGACAAACCATTGCCACGAGCGCGGAGCCGAACGCTGGCGCTGGCACCGGTAGCCGTTTGATCGGCGAACTCGGCCGGTGCGGCCGGCGCGACGATGACGCGCGCGTCGTCGATTCCGTCGATACCGCGCAAACCGGCTTCGATCTCTCCGGCTAAACCCGCCCTCGCCTGCGCATCGACGAGCGCCTGCGGTGCCAGCACGCCGACGTTTGCCAACGCCTCACTGCTCGTCGGAAGATGCGGATGTGGAACGCCGGCGAGGGAGAGCCGCAGCAAGAGATCGTTGCGGCGGCGCGTATCGACTACGACGTTATCTGCGATAGGCGCGAAGGAAATATTCCACTCCGCGAGTCGTTCCTCGACCTCGGCAACCTGGTCGGAATGAAGCGGCGAAGCAAAAAGCGGTGTGCGCGGCGGATGCGTTAGGATCGCGACGGCAAACGCCACAATGATTGCGGCAAAGGCGCCCGTCACGGCTGCAAATCGGATAGCGGCCGGCAGCGCGTTCCATCGAGCCGTCAGCCGCACGAATACGTGCATCGTGGCTAGATTTGCATGTTGAGCAGCGACTGCACGGTCTGAGCGACGCGCTGCGCGGTCGCGGCGGCGACGGAAAGTGCGACATCGGCTCGGGCCCGTTCGTAGACGGCGTTCCCAAGGTCGCCGGAGCCGCGAGCAAAGGCGTCCTCGGCTCGGCTCGCGCCGGAGAGCAAATCGCCGATGAGGTCGAGCGCGCGGGCAAAATCGCCCGCGTTTCCGCTCGCACCCGAGGAAGGAGCGACGTCGGGTGTCAGCAGCTCGACTCTCACAAGCGCTCCAGATCGATGGTCTTTTCAGCGAGGCGCTTCCCGACGTCGAAAATCGAGGCATCGGAATCATACGCTCGTGCCGCGTTCATTACTGCAATCATTTCGGTCAGGATGTCGACGTTGGTGCCTCGGTCGCCGCGCGTTCCGCTGAACTCGACGCGCGCCTCTCCATCGTCGGAGTCGATCACGCGAAGCTCGGGAATCTGCCTGGCGTACTCCGCGTTCGGACCGGCCGCTTCGGCGGCGGCGACGTTTCGCGCGGCGACGTCGAGCGCTGCACGCTGCGCGTCCATTCCGCTAGCGGCTGCGTCGAGAAGCTCGAGATTCATTTCACCACCGCTTTGATCTCGGCTAAACGCGCGT
>DATAPM010000317.1:0-8359 GCA_036265225.1 Vulcanimicrobiaceae bacterium | reverse complement strand
TCCATACCAAGTTGCGACGGATTGCCTCGGGCGCGTCGTCGATGCCTTCAGCGCGCGGCTCGCCAAGGATCCGCTGCGCGAACGGAAGGCCCCACTGGTAGACGTGACCTTCGGTAAACGACACGGCCAGGCCCATCTGCTGCAGCGCGTCCCACTGTTCGGGCCGCGTGACCGTACAATGCTCGACGCGGTTGCGAAAGCCGGGAACGGCGGTGCTGCCGTACACTTTCGAGAACGCGCCGAGCGCGAGGTCGATCCCCGCATCGCCATTCGCGTGAATCGCGGCGCTCCATCCGTTCTTTCTTGCAAGGGCGAGCAGCTCGCTCAATGGACCAGGCTCCCAGTTCAGCGAGCCTTTGTTATTCGGTTCGTTGAGATACGGCTGCGTAAGCGCGCCGGTATAGCCTTGCAGCGACCCGTCGGCCCAGAACTTGACGCACGGTACGGAGAGGCGCCCGTCGGCGAAAAAGATCGGCTTTCCCGGCGCGCGCTGGATCTTGGCCACGACGTCGTCAAAAGTCGCGTGCTCCTGAAAATCCGGCATCGTGCTGATGCGAATCGGATTGCTCGCACGCGAGACGAGAGCCGAATAAATGGCCCAATCGTCGGGCACCTTGCCGGTAGGGCCAATCCCCGCATCGTGAATGGTTGTCACTCCGGCCTTCGCGGCGGTTTCGAGCAAGCCGCCGTACCAGCCGACGATCTTCTCCGGCGTCGGCGCGACGCTCGCGAGTGTCTTTTCTATGAACGGAGCCATCGCCGGCGGCTCATAAATCACGCCGGTAAGCGCGCCGTTAGTGTCTTTACCATAGTGCCCGCCGCCAGCGACGTTGGGCGACTGCGCCGTAATCCCGACGTCAGCAAATGCTTTACTGTTTGCGTACCCGATATGGCCTGACGGGTTCACGACGAAGATCGGCACATCGGTCGACACGCTGTCGAGGTCCTGCATCGTCAACTGACGGTACGGGGCCATGACGGAGTTGTCGAACCCAAACGCGCCGTACCACTGCCCGGCCGGCACCTTTCCAAGGCCGCCCTTGAGTGCCGCCAGAAAGGCGTCGAGCGAAGTGGTTTGGGGATACGCCGCCACGAGCATGTTCGCGATGACGATTTGGTAGATGAAATGCATATGAGGCTCTACGAATCCGGGCAACACCGTCGCGCCCTTCACGTCGACAATCTCCGTCTGCGGACCGCGGTAGGTCATCACGTGCGTCCGCGAACCGATCGCTGAGAAGCGCCCACCCGTAATGGCGACCGCGTCGACCACGGGCGCCGAGGCCGCCATCGTTCGAAAACGGCCGTTGATGAGAATCGTGTCAGCCGGACCCCCGGTTGCCGCGGCAACCCGCACCGACGACGCTGCGATGAGGCCTCCAACCATGGCGACGAAGGCCCCACGATTGACGCTCGCGAGCGAGCGAATTGTTTCGAGATACGGGGGACGACAACGACAATCCACGATCGCCGATCTCCTTTCAATCCCGCTAGGACAACGTAGCCCCTTGAATCGCAGCCTGCATCCGGAGTGCGTTCCACTCTGGGCGCTGAATCATGACGCCGTGCCTGTGAGTCCCGGAATAAGTAACCAGTGTTGCAGCGTTTGCCCCTTGCATAACCTTGTATCCTGCCACCAACGCTTTGCCGTACGTCCATTGTTCCAGCAAGTCTTCGTAGCCGTTGATGACCGTGATCTTCCCGCTTATTTTCAGCGGCGCGCAGACAAGGGCGCGCGGCTCGTCGGCGACGTTCGCGCAGCCTGTCGCCGCGAAAAGGGCGAACGCGCGCGACCGCTCAAGCTCAACCTTCGTATCGACGATCATTTAGGCAGTGCCGTTCGTCGGTTCGCGACGAAACGTTCAGGCGCTGTCACAGTGGGCTCTGCCTCGAGCCTCTCGAACACCGCGGCGTAAGCGGGGTCCGCGTAGACCGCCGCCAGACGCAACATGCCCGGCGGTCCCGCCTCCACCCAGTGGGCAATGCGGTCGGGCTGGAAGCCGCTGTCGGCCGCAAGCCAGAGCGCTATGGGTAGCGCGCCCCACTTTCCGGCGAACGGTCCTTGGGAAATGTTGCGCAGGAGATTTTTCGCCACGTCGGGCGCGGGATCGGCGGCCAGCGCCTGGAGACGCTCCGCTAGAACCGGGGTGAGCCGCGCCAGCGCCTCGCGCGCTCTATCCGTGGGCTGACCCGACGGCACCGTCCAGCGCGCATCGCCCTCGACCGAGCGCATGTTGCCGAGGCCCTCGTTGTAGAGCACGCGAAGCGCGCGGCGGTACGGCCGCACGCCGGCCCAGGCTTCGGTCCAGCCAATGCTGTTTAGGAATGGCACCGCCAGCAGGTGAGTGTATTCGTGCGAGAGCAGGCGCGACATCAGCGCCTTGCGCGCGGCTTCGGCGTGGTCGTCGTAGGCCGCTGCCAGGGCTGAGAGGTCGAAAGCCATGACGTCCGGCGGCGTGCCGAACGCATCATCCCCGCCACCGCGGCCGAGCACGACCTTCGGCCGGGCAGGCGGGGTGACGGAGCGAAACGGCGCGTTGAGCCGCGCAACGCCGGCGAACCAGACCGGCGCGACGCGCCCAATCATGTCCGCCCAATCTTGTTCGTCAGCCGTTAGCGGCCGGGCCGTAGCAGCGAGCTGCGCGAGTTCGTTGGCGGAGACGCGGTCCCTGATTGCATCGAGCCATGCGCGGGCGGGTCGCCCCGTCGGCTCGATGGCGAGCACGACTTCCAGTCGCTGCCCTCCCCCCGCAGAAGCCCGGGGCGCCGGCGAGCGGGACACGCCGAGGCCGAAAGCGCTCAGGGCGAGGAGCGCGAAGCGCCTTGTAACCGCGGCCGGCATCTGACTTCCACTGGTTCGAACAACGGGTTCAGCTTCGTCCTGCGGACGGTCGAGCGAAACGGGCGAGAAAACCTCATCTAGCACGCGCCTGTTGTTCTTGAACAACGGGCGAAAATATTTTCAGGAGCCAACGCGGACGCTGCGGAGGCCCCGAAGAGACACGCGAAACGCGAGTGCCGACTGCGGCGAACCGCAATCGGCACTTAGGTGCGTCCCATGTTTGAGAGCTTCGTCTAGAGGAAGTTTCCGCTCGGGTAGGTTGCGACGCCGTAGAGCCTCGTCTTTCCGCTGACGCTGAAGGTGTGAAGTTTCTTGCCATTCGGGAAGCCGTACTGTTCGACTTGACCGTAGAAGCGGTCGGCAACGAAGAGGCGGGTGCCCTTGGCGTTGAGCGTGACGAACTCGGGCGTGCCGCCAGTGATCAGCCTCTTGACCGAAGGCGGAGACGAAACCGTTTCGTCGATGCCCGGCAGATACTGATCGACGGCGAGGAATTCGAATGGGTTGTTGCCGCCTTGGCTCGCGATGGTGATGCCGCCGGTTTGGCCGTACGTATAGTTAGTCAGCTGCGTGCAGACCTCGTTGTAGGGGCCGCTGAAGCAAGAGAGGAGACCGCCGACTGCGCTGCTGCCGTTGAACTGCGACTCGAGCGCGTAGACGGAAGTTTCATTCTTGAGGGTCGGATTGACTAGAGCGATGCCCGTGATCTGCATGTTCGACTGGGGAACGTTCCACGTGTAGATCGGGTTGGCCGTGCCGGCCTGGTACTCGACGATCGTGTTTACGCCGTGCGTGTATTCGCCGTTCATGGCGACATAGACGTTGCCGAATCCGTCAACCTTAACGTCGACCGGACCGTTCATCGCATTGCTGATGGTGAACTCCGGTGAGGTGGAGTTCTGCGCGTACTCGGTTACGGTATTTGACGAGAGGTTGGCTACCCAAAGGTTGCCGGACGAGTCGGTGGCGATGCCGTTCGGATTCGAGATCCCGTTGACGATGGTGTACTCGGCCGGAGGGTTGTCGATTTTGGTAGCCGCGTTGAAGACGTAGACCTTGCTGTTGAAGACATCGGCGACGAAGAGTTTCTGTCCACCTTTCTTGTCTGGGCTGACGCGCTGGGCGGCCGAACCTTGCGCGTTTGCGGCGGCCGGCATGTCGAAGTGGGCGGAGCTCTGCGAAGCGGTGGCTACGGGCAGGGAGGACGATGCGCCGCTGCATCCGGCAAGCGGCTGGGCGAGGATGGTCGCGATCGCTATTCCGGTGATGGTGCGAAGCGAGAGAGTGAGGTTGCTCATTGGAAGCGCCTTTCGTTTTGAGAGAAGTGGGATGTCTCGACCCTACCGCTCTCGACGGCGCTAAACCACGAAGTTTCTAGACATTTGCCTGCCCACGCGGTTCGGTGCGGTGGCTGGCTGCGCTCAAGGGGCGCCAGTCTCGGTGAAAATGTTAGTTTCTTCCTGGTCCGGCTGGGGCGAGCAAACTAGGCTGGTTATATCTCAACCTGCTAACGCACGTTTCGTGCAAAGGAGTAACCATGTTCAGCCTCACCCTTCGCGCGCTTCTTTCCATAGCAACGCCGGCGTCGTTGCTGCTCGTCGCCGCCTGCAGCGGCAACTCAATGCCCTCATCGGCGATACCTGCTGCGCCCCTTAGCGACGTCGTTTCTCGATCCAACGCTCCGGCGAACGACTTTCAGCTTAATAAGAAATTTACGTTTAAAACTTTCGACGACCAAGCCGATCCCACGTTTAATCAGCTACTAGGGGTCAACGATCACGGCATCATCGCCGGCTACTTTGGCAGCGGCGCATCGGGCCACCCGAACCAGGGATACACGATCGTGGCGCCCTACGGCCAGGCCAACTACACGAATGAAAACTATCCCGGCTCCGTCCAGACTCAAGTCACTGCCATCGATAACAAAGGCAACACGGCGGGCTTTTGGGTCGATTCAAAAATGGTCAACCGCGGTTTCATCGAGTGGAACGGCGTCTTCACCAGCTATCGGGACCCGCGCACCGGCCACGGCACGGTGAACCAAATCCTCGGCTTGAACGACGCCGGAACTGCCGTCGGCTTCTACACCGATGCCAAAGGCAATAGCCACGGCTTTACCTTGAATCAAGCGACTGGGCAGTTCGACGGCCTCGTGCCGCCGGGCGGCGGCAGCGTCGTCGCGGCGGGTATCAACAATGAAGGCGACGTCGTTGGATTCGTCACCTCGAACTCCGGTACTACGAGCTCCTTTCTAAAAACCGGCAAGCGGTTTTCGGCGCTATCGTTTCCGGGCGGATCCGACACGCAAGCCTTCGGCATTAACGATAACGATCAAATCGTCGGCAGCTATCTCGACGGCAGCGGGGCGCTGCACGGATTCCTGCTCTCGAATCCGCTCACGCACGCTAAATGGAAATCGATCGACGATCCGAACGGCATCGGATCGACCGTCGTTAACGGCCTCAACAATCAGGGCGTCCTGGTCGGCTTCTATACCGACGCGGCTGGAAACACCGACGGCATGCTGGTGATGACGCCCTAGTGGCAGCCGAGCGCGAGAAGGTCCGTTCGCCTGTCTACGACTTGCGGCGAGCGGGCCTTCTTAGCACGACATCAACAATCGAGCTCCAGGGCAAGGCTCATCGGTGAACGTCGTTCAACAGAATAATGAGTTGCGATATCTTGCCATTTTCGAGCGAGAAGTAATGCGTCAGCACGATGCGTTCGGGAAGGCCGTCGCGCGGGAATGAGCCGTCGATCTCGCCGTCGACAATTACTTGTGCACGTCCGTTTGACCGTACGTTGCGCACGGCGATCCGAACCTGCGCCTTGATGGCGCCCGACAGCCACGCGCGGATCGCTCCGCCGCCGATGTGCTCGGTGTGCTCGTCGTTCACCCAAGCGTCCGGTGCGAATCCGCCCGCCATCTCGTCGATGCTGCCGCGGTTCATGCCGCCGACATAGGCGGCAATTGGCTCGGGAAGTCCGAATGAATCGTTCATGTCACTCAGCATAGTCGGCGCGTGACCGAATCGTCTAGCCACCGCGATGTGCGTTACACACCTGGCGGTAAGGGCTACCCGATCGCCCTTGCCGCGTCAGGCGTGAACGAGGCGCTTGCGATCATCGCCGGCCGCTGGAAGTCCGAGATCCTCTTCGCGCTGTTCGATAAATCCGTACTGCGTTTCAGCGAGCTCGAACGCGCCGTAGAGGGAATTACGCAAAAGGTTCTTGCGCAGCAGCTGCGCGAGCTGGAACGTGACGGTATGGTCGTGCGCACCGTTCACGCGGCCATCCCGCCGCGCGTAGAATACCGGTTGACCGAAGCGGGCGCAGCTATCTGTCCCGCGCTCGACGCGCTCCTGCAGTGGGTGCAGCTTCGTCGCGACACGCTGGTAGTGAACGGTGTGGCCGATTGATCGCGTTTGTTTCCGGCGCGAGGCGCCCCTATAGACGCATCGCTCCCGCAAGCCCATAGATGCCGACAAAGATCAGTAGCATCATCGTGGCGAGAATGAGATGGTGCGCGAATCAGACGCTTGGCTGGAGCCAGTAAACCGTACCCGCAGCGCCTAAGATGAGTGAAGCGCGCGCGTTCGTGCCGGCACTCACCTGCCCGTACAGGAAGCCGATAAACATAAGCAGCAAGCCTGCGAGCGCGACAATGACACGCGACGACCAGAACACTTTGCTTGGTGGCATTTTGCCCATGATCGAATGTCGCGTGGGGACGTTTGTCCCAATCGCTCGGCTAGTGCGATCCGACGTCGGCGAATCGTTGCGCAAGCCACGGCGCGACGTCATTCACGCTAACGGCCAGAACCGAAGCGTGTGTGGCTCCGAGATAGGCCTTGAAGGTTACCGGCGTTCCGTTGCGCCGAAGGCGATCCGCGACGGTAATCGAGCCCTCCGAGCTGACCATCGTATCGGAGAGGCCATTCAAGATGAGCGTCGGCACCGAAATCGGGAAATAACCGGCCTCGTTTTGCCGTAAATCTGCGTACAGTGCTTTTAGCGAGTCTTCCCCTTGCGGCCGAAAGATCGTGGCGGGAATCGTGGTCGACCAGTCGGAGTGCTCAAGCAGATCGTAGATGCAGTGCTGTTGCAGCTCTGCCAAGAGCGGTAGGAATTGCGGCTCCAAGATTTGTGACGGGACAACCCGGGGATCGGCGCTCGCGAAGCCTTCGATCATGAGCGCCAGGGCCACGAGACCGCCGTTTGGCGAGTGACTGTGAAGTTCGTAGGCTAGGGTCGCTGCGGGATACGCAACGGGTGCGTAGCCAACGGCGCCGAGCAGGTTCAGGTTCGGCGCCAGTTGCTGACCGAACGCAGCCGTGGCGAGTGCAACGCCGCCTCCTTCAGAGTGCCCCATGACGACCCAGTCGCGACCGATCTGCGGAACGAGTGCACGCGATGCAACCGCGATGTCGCTCACGTCGCGCGCGAGGGTAGTGCCGACCATGTACGGATGGATCCCGGGCGTGCCGTTCCCTTCGTAATCCGTTTCCGCGACCGCGTAGCCGCGCTGCACGAACGCATCCAGCATTCGTTGTTCGACGCTCGGCTTGGTCCATCGCGACGGTGCGCACTCCGGCGCGTTGCCGACCGTGCCGTGCGCCCAACTGATCAACGGCCACCCGTGCGCCGGCGGGGCGCCGTTGGGAACCGCAAGCGTGCCCGAGATCGCGATGAAGACGCCGCGCGGCGAAAGCGTCTCGTAGAGCATGCGATAATTCTTCGAGGCCGACGGCAACGCCGCGCCGCCGCTAAACGGCTGAGCCCACACGATCGATCCCTCGATCCCCGACGGCAGCGGGCGCGGCGGCGTATAGAACGCGTCGCCGGAAGGCCCTGACGGAATGCTAACTGCCGCGGTCGCCACCGCAAGCAAGATAGAGACTAGCACGAACAGCGTAGCGCGCGATGCCCGCAAAATGTGACGGCAATAAACGCTTCCGTTAGTAGAGAGGGGGGGACTCGACTCCCGGACCGCCGCAACGCGAAGCCGGGTCTTGTATGGTTACTCGTCCGTTGCCCAGTCGATGAAGTCTTTTGGTCGTAAACAGTCAACGGCGGCATTAATTTCGGCCAGAACGCTCGCCGGTGTGCGTCTTTGGTCGAGCAACCAAGTCACTGCGGCCTTGTCCGCGTCGCGCGCCTCTGCAAACGCTAGGAAGCATTCGTCACTGATCTCTGGCTTAGACTCCAATGACTCCCGCAGATCGGCCAAGGCAGCAGCGTTGTAGGACAATTGCGAAGTAAATGCTTCTCGTAGGATTTCGAGAAATTCATTCCGGGAGACGTTGACCGCGTCAAAAAACAACCGGTCCAGCGGACAGTCAAAGAAGATATATCGACCCAGCGTTCCAGTGAGAGCGGCGCGACCCTTATCAATGGCGCGCGCCAGGAGTTTTACGTCTCCGAGCTTCTCATGCGCGCTGCGGGGTTCGTTAGTACGTAGGTCGATCGCATACAACATGGCAGCATCTCCAATATTAGGATTCGCGATGTGGAAGC
>DATAPM010000316.1:0-5950 GCA_036265225.1 Vulcanimicrobiaceae bacterium | reverse complement strand
TGGCTAATTTAATCGCCGTAGATGCGGCGCGAGGCGATCTGCGCGAAGCACGCAAAGTGGCCGACCGCTATGTTGCACTCGATCCAGGTTCGGCGAGAGCGCTCTATTCGCGCGGCCTCCTTGCGTTGCAGACCGGCGATGCGGCAACGGCACGCGACGACTTCGGAAAGCTTCTTCACGTCAATCCATCATATGCCGTAGCGCACTATAATCTCGCGCTGGCCGAAGAACGCCTCGGGCGCTTCGATGCCGCCGAACGCGAGCTGCGCAGCGCGCTCGCTCTCGCTCCCTCGTACGCGCGTGCGCGTTTTGCGCTCGGCGTCGTACTCTTGCGGGAGGGAGAGCATGCAGCGGCACGCAATGCCTTTGCCCAAGCGACCGTTGACGCTGCCGGCGATCCGGCGCTCGCGACAATCGCAGCCGCGATGCGCGATTCGATCAAGACCCCGTTTTTTTAGACTTTCTTCATACTGGCTCGTTACGCTCAACAACCTAACAAAGCTTCTCTTGGAGGGTTCATGTCTAGAAAACTGGCAGCACTTTCGGTTGCGCTCGCCGCTTTCGCGTTAGCAGCATGCGCCGGCCGATACGGCGGAGGGAACACGAACGGCACGACCTACGTGCTTCCTTCAATGAAAGACCTCAGCATCACGGCAACGGTGCCGCGCGACGCGCAGCCCGATGCGAAGACAGGGAATGTCGGCGAGGAACTCCCGTCCGAAGGACTCGGAAAGATCAACGACTCGTTCTGGCAAGCGACGCTGGGGGGCTACACCCAACAGCAATTTTCGCAAGCACTCGGATTCCCGCCAAAAACCAAGATCACCATCAAAAACATGTCGAGTGGCATTCATCACACGTTCGACGTCGTGAAAAAAATCAAAGGGCCGCCGGCACAGTTCCCGGCAAGCCCGAGTCTTCCGACTACGCCGAGTGGCGGACCGCTCAAGGTCGGCTATGCAAGCGGATCGATTAACCCCGGCTCGTCGGTTAGCGTCGTCGCAAAGAAGGCCGGCATCTATCTGTTCGGCTGCGCGTTTCACTATCACTCGGGAATGCAGGACGTCATCGTCATCAAGGCGGGCGCCACGCCCGGTCCACAAGCGACTGCACCTGCCCGATGAAACTTAGGAGCCCGGCGCATTACGCGCCCGTACTTGCCGTTTGTGCGCTCGTAGCGTGTACCAATGGCGGCGGCTTGGGTAGTGTCGGTGGCGGTGGCGGTGGCGGACCAACCCCAACGCCTTCGCCACTCCCTCCCACCTCGATCGGTGTCGGCATTCCGACCGGTAAAATCGGAGTCGAGAACGATCCCACGTGGGGAACCGTCAGCGGCTACACGCAGAACCAGACGTCGCAAGTACTGGCCTTTGCGCCGGGCTCCAAAATCACCATTAAAAATCTCTCTTCTTCCGATCCGCACACGCTCAACGTCATCCAACAGACGAGCGGACCGCCCGCCGACTGGCCGGCCAGTCCCAGCCTTTCCTTCTATCCCAGCGGAAACGGCGTGTTGGGGAGCAGCTACGCGAGCGGGACGCTCAATCCGGGTGATTCCATTACCGTCAAACTGACCAATCCTGGAATCTACTTGATAGGATGTGCATTCCACTATGCGGAGCTGGCGATGCGCGACGTCATTCAAGTCAGCGCGAGCGCCACGCCGGGTCCAACGGCATCGCCGGGTCCGGGCGGCTATGCCGTGCGACGGCACGCTCCGCTTGCCGCTCCGCGCAAGGCGAGCGACGACGCGTCGCAGCCCCACCTCATCGATCAAACGGGACACCACTTTACGCTGCAATCGTTGGGCGGAAAACCGCTCGCGATAACCTTCATTGCCGCTCATTGTGACGACGCCTGCCCGTTGATCAACGCACAGTTTTCGGCCGCGGCGCGCGCCATCGCCAAAGCACGCATTCCGGGGCAGCTCGTGACCATCACACTGGATCCGGATCACGACTCGCCTGCGACGATGCGCAAACTCGCGAAGCGCTTCGAAGCCGACCCGCACTACTGGCTCGTCGCCGGCGGAAAGCCTGGCGACGTCCGCGCAATCATGCACGCTTTCGGCGTCATCTCGGTGGAAGGCGAACGTGGCTATCGCGACCGTCACACCACCTTCGTTTATATATTCAACGCGTCGGGTCACATGACGCAGACGATGTTGGCTTCGTCGGCACTCGACGACGACATTCTCGATGCGCTGCGCGACCAGCGAGTGGCGAACAAGTGAAACAGCGCCTGTCGATCGTCATCGCTCTGTTGCTGGTCGCTTGCACCAACGGCGGCATTGCGACGCCGTCCGGCGGGGGCGGCGGAGTTACCATTAACATCAGCCTCACAAATTATCAGCCAAGCAAAACGCCCTACGGTCAGAGCGGAGGCTATTCGCCGGCAATTACGACCGTCGCCGTCGGAACGCAAATCCACTTTGTGAATAACGACAGCTTCGCGCACACCGCGACGTCGATCCCGAATGCGTCGTCCTTCCCGAGTGGATCGCCTTTTGGCTTGAGCGCTTTGCAGCAGCACGGAACGACGCTCTCGGGCGGATTCACGAGCGGCGCGCTTCAGCCCAACGGCTCGTCGCAGACGATCACTGCCGATCGGGCGGGGACTTACCTGTTCGGCTGTTTCTTCCACTACGGCGCCCCCATGCGAGCGGCCATTGTTGCGCAGTAAACACGCCTTCATAGCTTGCGCGGTTCTCTTTTTTGCGTCGGCCGCCGAGCCGGCGCAAGCCATTCCGATTTTCGCCCAACGATACCATCTGAAATGCGGGCAGTGCCACAGCGTCCTCCCGGAACTCAACGCCTTCGGAAACTATTTCCGCAACCACGGCTATCGCCTACCGCTGCCCGAACACGGCACGACCATCTTCGCCATTCGCTATCAGATGGAGTACGATAAGGAGCCTTCCGAAGGTGCGCGGCGCTGGACGCCCGGCGGCATCCTGCTCGGAAGCGGTAACATCGGGCCGATCACCGCGTATCTTCACTACAACTTCGGTGCGGGCGGCGGTCCGGCAGCGACGTTTTTGCTCTTCGGCGCGGGATACAACCAGCACACGCAAACACTCTATCGCGGCGGACTCTTCGAACTGCCGCTGGCACAATCGCCCGGACAACGCCTTGACGACCTGCAGCAGTACGGTTACTACGGCGCGCACGTCGGCTTGAACAATCTTCCGCTCTCATCGCCCCGGTGGGGGGCGATGATGGAGCGCACGTTCGGGAACTTGCGTGTGGACGGAACGATCGCGGTGAGCTCCTATCAAGGCGCGGCCTATGGCGGCAAGCCGGTGGCGACCGGCGAGAACACCTGGCTTTCCACGCCGGAGTTCGGCTTATGGGTGCGCCAGACGCTGGTGCAGACGAACCACGCCGAAGCCGACATCGGTGGAACCGCGCTGGGTGGAACACTCGGTATCCAGCCGTCCGGGCGCCTTCCCTTCGCCGACCTCTACCAGCGTTATGGACTGCTCGCTCACGCGACGTACCGCGACCTCGATTTTCAGGCCGAACAGTGGTACGGCGACGATCACGATGCCGACGGATTCTTGACCAACCAGCATTCGTACGGGGGTTACGCGCGGCTCAAATACTATCCGATACCGCACGCGTATTTCGGCCTGCGCTACGACGCATACGCCAATCCCTTTATCAATCGGGACTTCGTCTACTACGGAGCCGTGCAGATCGCGCCGTTCAGATTCCTGGCGCAAGAGGTGCAGACGCCCGGGCAGCACCCCTTCTTTAGCGGCGCGATAACGGTAGCTTTCCCGGGTCCGTTGAAAAACTAAGGCGCCATGAGAGTACTGGTCATCGAAGACAACGCCGCCGTGGCGGAATCGATCCGAACGATGCTGGAGGCGCGACAGTTCGCCGCCAGCGTGGTGCCCGACGGCCCCACGGGGCTCGAGCACCTCTTGGAACGCTCCTACGACGCGGCCATCGTGGACGTCGGTCTTCCGGGACTCGACGGCTTTGAGGTCGCCCGAGGCGCTCGCGCAGAGGGCGTTCAGACGCCGATTCTCATGCTCACCGCGCGCGATGCCGTAGAAGACCGCGTCGCGGGGCTCAATTGCGGGGCCGACGACTATCTGGTCAAACCGTTCGTGGAAGAGGAGCTGCTCGCGCGCATCGCCGCGATTCTGCGCCGCGGCGACCGACCAGTGCTCGGCGTCGTCGAGGCCGGTGCGCTGCGGGTTGAGCTAGCGGCGCGCGTCGTCACCTACGACGGCAAGCCCGTTTCGCTGGGTACGACGGAGTTTCGGCTGCTGGAGTTCTTGGCGCGCAACGCCGGGATCGCGCTGTCGCGCGCGCAAATCGTCGAGCGCATCTGGGATTACGACTTCGATGGCTCGAGCAACATCGTTGACGTTTACGTGAGCCAGCTCCGGCGCAAGCTCAAAGGCCTCGGGGCGGCTTCCATTATCGAAACCGTATGGGGTATCGGCTACCGGCTACGAACTCGTTGATCGCTCGCGCAACCGCGCTCTACCTCGTCGTCTTCATTGCGGTCCTCGTCGCTCTTAGTGCGGGGGCCTACGCCTTTATGGCGCGCGAATATGCGTCGCTGCTCGCTCCCGCGCTCGGCACGCCGGAGGGCGCGGCCGGGGTGGCAACCGCGATGCGCCGCGTTCTGATAACGCTGGCCGCCATCGACGCGCCCTTGGTTGCAATCGTTGCTGTTGCATCTTACGCTTTGGCTCGAGCGACGATCGCGCCGCTCGAAGCGGCACGCGAACGCGAGCGCCGTTTCGCTGCGGATGCCGCGCACCAGCTTCGTTCTCCGCTGGCGGCGATCGCTGCGATCGCGCAGGCGGCGCGACCCAACGCATCGGAACAAAGCCGCGACGCGTTTGGGGCGATCGTCGACAACGCGCTCGAAGCGTCCAACGTCGTCACCGATCTGCTCACCCTGGCGCGCGATCCGGCAAGACTCGCCCTACATACGGAACCGGTCGATCTGGGTGCGATCGTGGCACGCTCGGCTCGCGACGCGCAAGCGATCGCGGCATCGCACGGCATTACGCTGGACGCCGCGCCCGCGAGCGCAATCGTCGACGGCGACGAACGCCGTTTAGCCGAGTTGGCGCGCAACCTTCTCGATAACGCCTTGCGTCACGCCCGGCACCGCGTGGGCATTGCCTCGCGGCGTAACGGTCGGTACTGCGAGATCGTCGTCGAAGACGACGGTGAAGGCATTCCGCCCGAAGAACGCGAGCGAATCTTCGAAAGATTCTATCGCCGCAGCAACGACGCCGCCGGAACGGGGCTGGGTTTGGCAATCGTGCGTTGGATCGCGCGCGCCCACGACGGTACGGTGACGGTCGGCGCCGCTGCCACCGGCGGCGCGCGTTTTGTGGCCGCGATCCCGGCACACGCGCAACGCTTTAGCGACGAGGTTCCGTAGGCGTTAGGCGCCGTAGCGCGTAACTGACGAAGCCATGCCTTTTGCCTCCCTGGGGGAGTTCGTCGAAGCCTTACGCAAGGCCGGCGAGCTCCATGAGGTCGCCGCCCCGGCCGATCCGCGTCTCGAGATCAGCGCGATTACCGACCGCGTGGTAAAAGCGGGCGGACCGGCGCTCCTCTTTACCGACGTCCAGGGCTCGCGGTTCCCGGTCTTGACCAATCAATTCGGCACGCAGCGGCGCATGGCAATGGCGCTCGGGGCGCGCAGCCTCAACGACGTCGCCGCTCGCGTGCGCGACTTGATCGACTTGGCTCCGCCGTTGGGTTCGTTTCTCGAGAAACTTCGCGGCGGATTGCGCCTCGCCGCGCTGAACAACGCGATTCCGCGCACCGTTCGCGGCGGAGGCGCCCAGGATTCGATCGACGACGAGCCCGACGTTACGCAGCTGCCGGTGCTGACGACCTGGCCCGGCGACGCCGGCCCGTTCATCACGCTGCCGGCGGTGATCACCCACGACCCGCGCACCGGGCAA
>DATAPM010000315.1:0-2580 GCA_036265225.1 Vulcanimicrobiaceae bacterium | reverse complement strand
CGCCGACGCAACGCTGGAGCAGATTTACGGTCTAGCGATGGAAGGTTGCGAGGTAGTTCGCGTTACGGTCAAGGATCCGCCGGATGCCGCGGGTTTGCCGGCGATCGTGCATCGTTCCCCGGTGCCCATCGTTGCCGACATTCACTTCGATCACAAGATGGCGCTGGCTGCGATCGAAGCCGGGGTTGCGAAACTCCGTTTAAATCCGGGCAACATTCGCGACCCCAAGAAAGTCGCGGAAGTGGTGACTGCGGCCAAGGCGCGAGAAATTCCGATTCGCGTCGGCGTGAACTTGGGCTCGCTCGCGCCCGACTTAGAAAAGACCTTCGGACATACGGCCGAGGCGATGGTGCTCTCGGCACTGCGCCACGTCGAGCTGCTCGAGGAATATGGCCATAGCGAGATCGCGATTTCGCTCAAAGCCCACGACGTTGCGACGACGGTAGCGGCGTATCGCCTGGCCGACCAAAAGCTGCGCGAACGCGGCACGCCCTACGCGCTGCACCTCGGAATCACTGAGGCCGGGATGTTGCGCGACGGCACCATCAAGTCGTCGATCGGCTTGGGCATCTTATTGTGGGAAGGCATCGGCGACACGATTCGCGTTTCGCTGGCAGCCGATCCGATCGAAGAAGTGCCGGTGTGCTGGAGTATCCTCAAGTCGCTCGGGCTGCGGGAAAAAGGTTTTGAGATTACTGCCTGCCCGTCGTGCGGCCGTGCCGAGATCTCGGTGCTCGAGCTCGGGCGCGCGGTCGAAGCGATTGCCAAGTCTTACCAGGCGCCCGTGAAAGTTGCGGTGATGGGCTGCGTCGTCAACGGCCCCGGTGAATCGAAGATGGCGGACGTCGGCGTGGCCGGCGGAAAAGGCAAGGGCGCGATCTATCGCGCCGGCGAGCTGGTCGGAACCTATCCGGAGGACGAGCTCCTTGGGATGCTGCGGCTCGAAATCGAAAAAGTCATCGCCGAAAAGTATCCGGAATATCTACACGAAATCGGTCAGCCGGCGACGGCCTAACGCTTCAGCGCCGTTCGCGCGCCTTATGCCAGTACGAGAAGTGCCATGGCGGAGCACCTTCGTGGGGATTGGATACCGAGCGGGCAAACCGCCGCTCCCCTCAGCCGCCGGGTCGCCAAGCCTCGCGAGGCGTTCGGTCTAGCCGCGCGCCTCGATATTTTTGCCATCTTTGGGAGCGAATTGCGCTGGTGGCTATGGAGACGAATCCGTTCGCGATACGCAACAAGTGCCGGTCACTCCTACGGACGTAGCAGGTGCCGATACAATGTAAGGGTATGTGCCACGCGGAGACGCCGATTCGGTCGGTCGTGACGGCATACGGTCCAAAGAGTGCCATCCATGGCCTGGCTGCCTTTTCCTTAGGATTAACCGTGTGCAGTCTGATCGTGCCCTCCACCGTGGCTGTCGAGCCGCTGAGGCTCAGAACGAACACATGCGTTCCGTGGTCCGGACGACGATCAACACTTGTAATAAATAAGGAGCCGTCGTGCCATTGAACGTCCTCCCTCCGATGCTCTCCACCAATCTCGCCGTCGATCGTGATGGCTTTCACTGCACTGCTGCCTCTCGGTAGCTCAATCAATACGAAGTGGCCGTGACGTCTCAGTCCGCCAACGAAGAGATTCCCACTCGAGTCGTAGCTACACGAAAGGATGGAGCCCAGCGGATCGGCATATAGGGTTGGCGTTGCTGTTTCGCCAGTGTAAACGGCGATGTCGGGGCCGGGACCGCCCGGGGCCTCCGGGTCGTAGCTGTTGGCTACGGCCAGGTTGCCGGTCGAGCGATCGTAGCCACATGCCATAGCCACGCCGGTGTCGCTTAACGTCGCCACCGCGCTCGTTCCACCATGTAGAAACTCGATCACCTCTCCAGAGCCCGACGTTCCACTCTGCGTGACGAAGACGTGGCCGGACGGGTCGGAACACGCACCGTGCAGATGCGTGTAAGGAATGGTTACGAGCTTGCGTAGCTTTGGCAGCGCTTGAAAACTTACGTTGAAGATCGCTAGCTTACCGTCACCGAACGCATAGAACAGCGCCTTGATAAAATGGTCTTTCCTACCCGGCACGTGAGAAGCTGGGTCCGTCGACGATGACATCCACGAACCGGCATCGCCAGGTTTTGCAATTGCAGGGTTCTGGGGCATCGCGCCCGGCGTGCTGATCGGCGGCTGTGACCCACCGCAACCGACGAAGAATGCAACGGCGGCGGCGCCGAGGGCAATGCGAGCTAGCTTCTTCATGTGTGCGCCTCCCGAAAAGCTGAACGGCCGAGCGGCTCAGAACCTTCGGAGCCGCTTGGAGCAGTTCCGGTTGGTCCGGCGATCTGTTGTGCGACATAGAGCCGAAACGCCGCCCGCCTGAGCCAGCCGGGTTGCCAAGCCGATCCGAGCGAGCTATGTGGCTACGCTGGCTTGGCGATCTCGGCAGCGATGCGGCGCCGCCAGCTAAGCGACTGCGAAGTCGTGAATGAATGTGGTACGATTGCTGCGACGGGGTGCCACGCTGGCAAGGCACATGTAAGCGCGCGAGGCGCCGTAGTAATGCGGCGCCTCGTTTTATTAG
>DATAPM010000314.1:0-3746 GCA_036265225.1 Vulcanimicrobiaceae bacterium | reverse complement strand
GCCTTCTCCGACGACGGCGACACGGTCCGCAATGGCCGCTTGATGCGCGAGGCCGCCGAGCTGGCGCGACAACTGCGCGGACCGATGATTGCCCATAGCGAACCCGAGGACGGCATCGTTGCACGCGATCTCGAGATTGCTGCCGAGACCAAGAAGGCTTGGCACGTCGCGCACGTCTCGACGCGCGTTGCCCTCGATTTAATTCGCGCCGCTCGCATAGCGGGTACGATGGTTACGTGTGAGGCAACGCCGCACCACCTGACGTTCACCCAGGAAATTGCCGGTGAGTTCGGCCCGGCGGCGCGGGTCAATCCGCCCTTACGAACCGCCGACGACGTCTCGGCTCTGCGCGAGGCCGTTTACGACGGCACGATCGATGCTTTCGCTAGCGATCACGCACCGCACACCGAGAGCGAAAAACGAGACGGATTCGCGCCTGGGTTTAGCGGACTGGAAGTTGCGGTCGGTGCCTATGCGGCGGCGCTGCCGAATCTTCCGCTGGCGCGCTTCATCGAGCTGCTCTCGACCAATCCCGCGCGCATCCTCGGCTTACCCGGGGGCACGCTGGCCCTCGGTTCGCCCGCCGACGTCACGGTCTTCGCCGACCGTGAATGGACGGTTGATGCGGCCGCCTTTGCATCTAAAGGGAAGTGCACGCCGTTTGCCGGCCGGCCTTTGCCGCGACGCGTGGTCGCGACGATCGTCGGCGGCGACCTGCGCTACGGCGCGCTAGAGTTTGCAACGTGAGCTCCACGCTTCCGGCCGCGCTCTTTCTCGCCGATGGCAGCCGGTTTGACGGCCACGGGCTTACCATCGAAGGCATCGCGATGGGCGAAGCGGTCTTTTATACCGGAATGACGGGCTACGAAGAGGCGCTCACCGATCCGTCCTACGCCGGTCAGATTCTTACGTTTACCTATCCCATGATCGGCAACTACGGCATCTCCGGCGAAGCAGCGCAATACCGTCGCGTCTGCGCCGCGGCGACCGTCATCAAACAGATCGCCTATCATCCCTCGCACTATCTCTGCAAAACCGATCTCCCATCGTGGTTGGACGAACAGAACGTGCTCGCGCTCATCGGTGCCGACACGCGCGCGATCACGATTGCGCTGCGCGAACACGGAACGATCTGGGCCGCGCTGGCGGTTGGAAAGGCGGCGCTCGACGACGCCGAACGGCGCTTGGCCGAGTACGTGCGTACCGCCAACACCAGGGCGTTGGTTCCGAGCGTCGCGACCGAGCGCACGTTCTCGGTCGGGCCGGATTCGGGGCCGCACGTGGTACTGATTGACTGCGGCGTGAAACGCGCAATCCTTCGTCAGCTCGAAGCGCTCGGGGCGCGCGTCACCGTTCTCCCCTACGATGCAGCGATCGACGAAGTTCTGGCACAAAATCCGGCCGCCGTCGTGATTTCGCCGGGTCCCGGCGACCCGACCGACCTCGCCGGCACCGTCGAGCTGCTGCGCGAGTTGGTCGGCCGTACACCGCTCTTCGGCATCTGCTTGGGACACCAGCTGCTGGCGCTGGCGTGCGGTGCAACGACCTACAAGCTTCCCTACGGCCACCGCGGCGGCAACCAGCCGGTGCTCGACCTGCGCGGCAACGAGGTGCTGGTCACCGCTCACAATCACGGTTACGCGGTTGACGCGAACTCGCTGCCGCGCGATTTGGAAGCGACCATGACCAACCTCAACGACGGGACCAACGAAGGCTTCCGTCACCGCACGCTGCCGATTGCGGCGGTGCAGTTCCATCCCGAGGCCGCACCCGGACCGTTCGATGCGCGCCGCATCTTTGCGCAATGGTTAGACGGGCTGCCGCAGCCGTAGCGCTGCTGGTCGCCGCGTGGCTCGCCGCGCCCGCGCCGTTGCGCGCGCAGTCGCTGCAGCGGCTGACGGTCGAATCGTTCGTCCTTTCGGCCGATACCACGGCCCCCCAGGTGGACACGCCGTTCCACCTGATCGTGACGCTGCACGTGCGCGAGAACGTGATGCGGATCGATAATCTCGACCTTCCGCTGCTGGCCGAGCTCGAGCTCTTGGGCGACGAACGCGAAACGCAGAGTGGCTCGCGCGGCACGCAGTATCGCGAAACGATTACCGTGGTCGCACACCACGCGGGCGTCGTCGCCATAGCGCCGGCAACGCTACAAGCCGTCGACGCGCGCGACGGCAAGCCCAAACAGTGGTACACCAATCAGCTTCGCTTGCAGGTTGCAGGGCCGCCGCTCATCGTGACCGGAGCGACCGCACTGCGGGGTACTCTGCACGTACTCCTGCGCATTCTTTTATGGGTTGTCGGGATCGCGATCGTCGTTGGTCTCGTCCTGCTGATCGCAAGACGCCGTCCGAAACCGTTGCCGATGCCGGTTCCCGTTGCGCCGCCTCCACCGGCGCCGGTCGTCGCAGAGCGCTCGCGCCGCCAAGAAATCGACGATGCGCTGACCGTGCTGCGGGCCGAGGGTACGCGCGTTGCCGCGGTCCGCGTGCGCACGGCGGTGTGGCGCATGGTCGGAGCATCGGAGGGGGAAACGCTGGCCGACGTGTTGCGACGCCCGCAAACCAACGACCCGGTTCTGCGAGGGCTGCTGATCGCGCTGGAGCGTAGCGCCTTTACCTATGACGAAGATCTGCGCGCCGCCGTTGACGATGCCTGCGCCGCGCTCTCGCGTTATGCGGAGACACTGCCATGATTCAGGCTCGCCGCCCGTCCCATCTTCGCGCCGCGCTGTC
Organism: Vulcanimicrobiaceae bacterium; assembly: GCA_036265225.1. GTDB lineage: Bacteria > Vulcanimicrobiota > Vulcanimicrobiia > Vulcanimicrobiales > Vulcanimicrobiaceae > Cybelea. The sequence continues at coordinate 1,011 of DATAPM010000314.1, read as the reverse complement.
GGAGACGATCGTCGGACAAGAAGGTGTCATCGAGGCGCTGCTGCTCGCGCTGCTCTCCAACGGACACGTTCTGCTCGAGGGGCCGCCTGGCTTAGCCAAAACGCTGGCCTGCCGCTCGCTGGCGGCGGCGCTGGAGGGCGAGTTTAAGCGCATCCAGTTTACCCCCGACCTTTTGCCCAGCGACATCGTCGGAACGCGCATCTTCGATCAGCGCGAAAGCGCCTTTGTCACCGTGCTCGGACCGATCTTCGCCAACGTCGTGCTCGCCGACGAGATTAATCGCGCGCCGGCAAAGGTGCAGTCGGCGCTTCTGGAAGCGATGCAGGAGCGTCAGGTGACGATCGGCCCGCAGTCATACGCGCTGCCCAATCCGTTCGTCGTGATGGCTACCATGAATCCCCTGGACTCGGAAGGCACCTATGCGCTCCCGATCGCGCAGATGGACCGTTTCCTAATGAAGATCAACGTCGGCTATCCATCCCGAGAAGAAGAGCTGCGCATTCTCGACCGATTCGCCGTTGCCGACACGCAGCCGGTGCGCTCGGTGGCAAGTCTCGACGACGTGCGCTCCTGGCGCGAGCAAGCCCGTGCAGTCCATATCGATGAGAAGCTCAAACGATATATCGTCGAGCTCGTGGCCGTCACGCGCGACGCCGGTTCGGTCTCGGTGCCGGCAAAGTCGGGCGCTACGCTCCGCGCCGCGGAGTTCATCGACTACGGCGCCAGCCCGCGCGCGACGCTGGCTCTGGCCTTTCTCGCCCGTGGACGCGCGATGCTGGAGGATCGCGACTTTGCGCTTCCCGACGACGTGCGCGCCGTTGCGAGCCACGCACTCTGTCATCGCATCGGTTTCAACTATCGCCTCGCCACCGAGGGCGTCAGCGCGGACCGGATCATCCAAGCGATGATCGCCGCCATCCCCGCGCCGTGACCATTCGCGATGCGCTGCTGCGCGCTCGCCGGCGACCGCGACACTTGGGCGCCGGATCGCCGACGATCTACCGCGGTGAC
>DATAPM010000313.1:0-2492 GCA_036265225.1 Vulcanimicrobiaceae bacterium | reverse complement strand
CGCCGCCGATGGCGACTGGTTCCAACACGGCGTTGGGATTGAGCGTTCCGGTGCGTCCGACGCTGACGACGATGTCGCGGAGCTTGGTGCGTGCCTCGCGCGGCTTGAACTTGAAGGCGATCGCCCAGCGCGGATCGCGTGAGACTACGCCGAGCCGCTCCTGCAAGGCGAGATCGTCGACCTTGATGACGACGCCGTCGATCTCGTAGTCGAGCTCGTCACGCTTCGCTTCCCACTGCCGGCAATATTCGACGACGTCGTCGAGGCTCGCTGCGCGGGCGATGTTAGGATTGACTGGAAGGCCGAGGTCTTCTAGGCGGCGCAGCGACTCCCACTGCGTGCGTACCTGCGGCGCGCCCTCATCCACCACGAGCTGATAGGCGAAGAACGAGAGTCGCCGCTGCGCGGTGAGCGCGGGATCGAGCTGGCGCACACCACCCGACGCAGTGTTGCGCGGGTTGGCAAAAACCGGTAACCCCGCGCGCTCGCGTGCGTGATTGAGGCGATCGAAATTGCTCTTGCGCAAATAGACCTCGCCCCTCACCTCAACAAAATCGGGCACCCCTTTTGCCCTGTTGGAGAGTCGCAAGGGAATCGTCTTTACGGTGCGCAGATTCGCGGTAACGTCCTCGCCGGCGCGTCCGTCTCCGCGCGTTCCGCCACGAGCCAACGATCCACTCTTATAATCGAGGGCGATCGCCAGACCGTCAATCTTCAGTTCGCAAACGTACTCGACGGCAGCGCCACCGAGCCGGCGCGCCCGCTCGTCGAACGCCTGCAGCTCCTCGACGCTCACCGCGTTTGCCAGACTGAGCATCGGACGCGCGTGCTCGTAAGGGGCAAAGCGCTCCGACGCCACGGCCCCCACGCGCTGGGTCGGCGAATCGGGTGCGCGCAGCTCGGCGTGTTTCTCTTCGAGCTCGACGAGCTCGCGCAGCAACGCATCGAACTCTGCGTCCGTAATCTCCGGATCGTCGAGCACGTAGTAGCGGTAGTTCGCCTCCTCGATCTGCTCGCGAAGCGACTCAACCCGCGCCGTAAGAGATTCGTTCATGGAAGGCTTGCGCTCAGGGTGAGGTCCGGCTAAGCCTCTATGGGGATGCGATCGCTTTTGGCGAGGTCGTCGAGCACGAGGAGATTCTGCTGCTCGAGACGCGACATCTCCGCATCGTCCGGAAGATGATGGCCGACGGCGCGCTGGTCGCGCAAGACCGGCACGAGATAATGGCCGGTGTAGGAAGCCGCGCTGGCGGCGACCTCTTCCGGCGTACCCGATGCGATCACCGTGCCGCCGCGGTCGCCACCCTCGGGTCCGAGGTCGATGAGGTAATCGGCCGTCTTGATCACGTCGAGGTTGTGTTCGATGACGAGCACCGAGTTGCCGAGCTGTACCAAACGCTGCAGCACTTCGAGCAGCTTGTGGATGTCGGCAAAGTGCAGTCCGGTCGTCGGTTCGTCGAGCACGTAGAACGTGCGGCCCGTCGAGCGGCGCGACAGCTCGGTGGCGAGCTTCACCCGCTGGGCTTCGCCCCCCGAGAGCGTCGTCGCTGGCTGCCCCATCTTGATGTAACCCAAGCCCACGTCGCAAATCGTGCTCAGCTTGGTTCTGACGCGCGGAATATTCGTGAAGAACTCCGCCGCCTCGTCGACGCGCATCTCGAGGATGTCGGAGATCGTCTTGCCGCGATACTTGATTTCCAGCGTTTGCGCGTTATATCGCTTGCCCTTGCAGACTTCGCACGGCACGTAGACGTCAGGCAGAAAGTGCATCTCTATCTTGATGATGCCGTCCCCCTGGCAGGCCTCGCAGCGTCCGCCCTTTACGTTGAACGAGAAGCGGCCCGGCGTGTAGCCTCGCATCCGCGCTTCAGGAACCAGGGAGAAGAGTTCGCGGATGTAATCGAACGTGCCGGTATAGGTTGCCGGATTGCTGCGCGGCGTCCGCCCGATCGGCGACTGATCGATCACCACGAGCTTGTCGAGCTGTCCTGCGCCTTTGACCGTGCCGTACGTTCCGCCCGGCGGCTGGCGGTGGAGATGCTGGTTCAGCGCGCGCACCAGCACCTCGTTGACGAGCGTCGACTTGCCGCTGCCGCTCACGCCGGTAACGGCGGCAAGAACGCCGACCGGAAAGCGTACGTCGATGCCCCGTAAATTATTGGCCTTTGCGTTTCGGACTTCGAGCCAGCCGCGCGGATCGCGCCGGCGGCGGGGGATTGGAATAAACTTGCGTCCGGAGAGATAGGCGCCCGTCTCCGAAAGCGGGTTTTGCATTACGTCGTCCAGCGTGCCCGCCGTGAGGATCTCGCCCCCTTCGGCGCCGGCCCCGGGCCCGATGTCCACCACAATGTCGGCCGTGCGCATCGTGTCCTCGTCGTGTTCGATGACGATCAGCGTATTGCCGAGGTCGCGTAGCGTGCGCAGCGTTGCCAAAAGCCGGTCGTTGTCGCGCTGGTGGAGCCCGATGGACGGTTCGTCCAAGATGTAGAGCA
>DATAPM010000312.1:0-3613 GCA_036265225.1 Vulcanimicrobiaceae bacterium | reverse complement strand
CGATCCATACGTGGCCGGCTTGATCGACGCAGTCGCCCATGGGCTTTGTGAAACCGGTGAGATTCCCGGACGGCTTGCCGGCCGGATACGAGAACACCGATACCGAGCCGGTTCCAGCGTTGGTGACGTAGAGAAGATGTGAGGCCTTTGCGCGCGGTGCCATCCAAGACGGTGAGCGATCGGGATGTACCGTTGCAGCCGCGATGCGCGAGATCGCATCTTGCGGCATCGATGCCGGCGGCGGCGCGCCACAGCCCGCGAGCAGCGCGCCGGCGACGCCTATCGTTATCGCGGAGCGACTGAAAAGCAAATTCTTCATCTCCTAGGGTCCGAACGCCACAGTGATCGGGAGGTCGACACCCTTGGTAATTGTCTTCAACACTTTCGATTTTCCTGGGCCATAGACGGTGATCGTATTGTTTCCTTGATTGCCGATATACAGGTTGCCAAGCGGGTCGAAGGCCAGCCAATACGGGGCATCCACGCCGTCGCTTATCGTATGCTTTAATGCCATTCTAGGTCCGCCATACTCGGTAACGTCGGAGCTGGGACCATCGTTGACGACGTAGAGATTCCCTTCGCGATCGAAAGCCATCCGCGTTCCATCGTCAATTCCCCGCGAAATAACTTGTTTTAGATGCGACGTTCCCGCGGTAAAGACACGCACGTCCTGGCCCTGCCAATTCAAGACGAAGAGGTCGCCCTTATAGTCGAAGGCCAAGGTGTTTGGGCCGTCCAGTCCAGACGAGAGCGTCCGCAGGACCGCTCCGCCGCCCGGCGCGTACACGGTGACCGTGCTGTGCGGATAGCTTGCGTTTCCGACGTAAAGATTTCCCTGACCGTCGAAGGCGAGGCACGTCGGAGTGGCCACGCCCTCGTATATCGTGCGTATTGGGGAACTGCCGCCCGCCCCATAGACGGTAACGGTGTTGCCATTCTCGTTCGCTACATAGAGATTGCCGTTCCCATCGAAGGCCAAGGCGCGGGGACTAACAAGGCCATCCGTAATTGTGCGGATGAGTCTCTTCTTGTCTCTTTCGTATACCGTGACCGTGCTTGCTTGATAGTTCGCCGAATACACGTTGCCGGATGGATCGAACGCCAGGTCAGAGACGACCGCAACGTCCAGACCCTGTGAGATCGTCCGACGCGGCGCCTTTCCGAGGAGTGGATAGACCGTTATGGTGTTGGCGCCCCAGTTCGAGACATAGAGCTCAGGCGAGCTCCGGGCGTAGGTCGCAACGTTCGAGCCTTGAGGTGTGGTGCCGTACGCGGTGCTCGGCACCTGTGCACCGCAGCCGAGAAGCGCGAGCGTAACGCTCGCGCAGAGGCCCACGATAAATGAGGTTGCCTTCGCTTTCACCTTATCATCTCAATGGCCGAATAAATCCGCTGAGAACTGCCGTCGCTGTGTCGACTGGTGACTTTCCAACGAGCCGCTGACCGCTCCTTTACCCAAAGGGAACGGCTATGGCGCTATCGCGCCCTAGCTCGTGCAGTCCAATGATGTTATCTCGCGTGTAGGGTCGCTTTGCCGGCACAGGTCTTTGCGCGCTGGACTCCGTAGGTTTCCTCTATGATCGCCGAAGCGCCGCTCGCGGTGGATGCGTGGTCGATCTTTGCGCACGCGCGATCGGCGGTGACGAGCGTGCAGTACCCGTGGCGCGTCGATTACACGATTGCCATCAGCGGACAGGACGGCGCCAAGCCCGTGGGCGATCATTACCGCGGCAGCTGCGAACCGGCGAGCGGCTCGATCGAGGTCTTTCCGATTAGCGACGAGCAGCTCGAGGCGCCCCCACCCGTTCCGCACGGGTTTAATGCAAGCTTGACGTTAGGCATCTGCTACGGTGGGTGCGGAGGCGTTCGTATTCCGGTGGGCCATCCGGAACCGGACCAAGACTTGATCGGGCAGCCGCTCATTGCGCCGACCTATATGTTTGGTTTGCGGTATCGTCGCATTCCCTACAACATCAAGCCGGTGGGTACCGAATCGGTGTTGCCGGTTATTGCCACGGTCTCGACCAAAGATCGCGACTACGAGGTTTCGCTGCTTGGCGACGAGGCGTTGGAGGGCGTGGACACCTACCATCTTGAGCTTCTGCCGCTGCGCAAGCCGAGAGATAATCGATTGCGCGAGCTATGGGTCGGGACCAACGATTACTTGCCGCGTCGCGCGGTGCTCGCGGGCAACTTCACGATGGCACCACTCGTGGACGTTCCGTAAACCGTGGACTTTTCCATTATCAACGGCACACCGTTTGTGACGCGGGAGAGTACCGGCAAGACGCTGTACTTGGCGCACCATCGCGTCGTACGCGATGCGGTGATTGCGTTTGAAAACATTAACGAGCCGGGCGGATCGGTTTACGATCGGCCGCTTTTAACCCCGTCCGAAACCGACTCGACGCTTGCAGAACCCTGAGCGGGGGCGACGCGCCGGACCGTCGAAGGGCGACCGAACCCTGCCTCGGAGAGAGTGTGTGTATACGACGCCTCAGCATATTATTGCCCGCGCCGCGGGTGCCGCGCTGATTGCTTTGGGACTGGCCGCTTGCTCGGGCTTCGGCTCGGGCGCCGCGACAGGCGGAAGTTCATTGGGTCCGCTGCCGCAGGACATGTCTTTTATGAGGCATAGCAGCGGTTCCGGCTACATCACGCACGTCATCGTGATGGTTCAGGAGAATCGCAGTTTAGACGATCTCTTCGCCACGTTTCCCGGCGCCGATGGGGCCACCGAAGGTAAGATGAAGCCTCCGGGTAGCGGCTCGGATGAATACGTGCAGCTAAAAAAAGTACCACTGGTCGAAGAATGTGACTTCGGTCACCGTTGGAAGGGATTCAAAAAAGACTACGACGGCGGAGCGATGGACGGTTTCGGGCTGGAGGGCGGCGGAAAGTGCGGGAGCAAGGTCGGCCCGCTGCCATATCAGTACGTGGACCCCAACGATATTATTCCGTATTGGTTTATCGCGCAGAACTACGTCCTCGGCGACGAGATGTTCCAGACGCAAGGGAGCGGTAGCTTCACCGCACACCAAGACTTGATTCGCGGGGGTACGACGTACGATCCGGCGATGACCGATAGTCTGGTCGACTATCCTTCGAAAGAGCCGTGGGGATGCGATGCGAAACCGGGAACGACGACGTCATATCTGCAGGCCAGTGGGAAATTGCTTTATTACAAGTATCACCTGGGGCCGTTCCCGTGCACCAATCAGCTCCCGGGTTATCCGACCAACACCTATTTGACGTTGCGCGATCTGCTCGATAGTGCGGGCGTTTCGTGGAAGTACTACTCGCCGCCGGTTGCCGGCGGCGGCTCGGGCGGCCTGTGGAATGCGTTCGACATGATTGCCTCGGTGCGCTACGGACCTGAATGGAACACCAACGTTAAGCGCAATCCCAACGCCATCTTCACCGATTTGGACGCGGGCACGCTGTCGGGCGTTTCCTGGTTGATTCCCGATAACGTCAACTCGGATCATCCCGGGTCGGCGCGCGATCTCGGGCCGGAGTGGGTGGCCAGCGTCGTTAATGCGGTCGGGCAGAGCCAATACTGGGACTCCTGCGCGATCATCGTCGTGTGGGACGATTGGGGCGGCTTTTACGA
>DATAPM010000311.1:0-2438 GCA_036265225.1 Vulcanimicrobiaceae bacterium | reverse complement strand
AACACCGGCATTCAGATTACCGACTACTCCAACGACGCCGTTGATGTCTACGCCTACCCGAGCTTCACCTATAAATACAGTTACGACAACGGCCTGATGTCCACGTACAGCGTGGAGGGAATCGTTCAGACCCGCTAACGCGGCACGCGCGACTCGTCGAAGACGACCTCGTCCCACTCCCAGAGTTGCCGGAAGAAGTCGCGGGCCGCATTTCGGTCGCCGGCTAGACGGCTGACTTCGCCGGCCGTCCGCTCGCCGTCAATAGCCTCGAACATTCGCAGCCGTTCGCCGTCGATCGGCAGATAAAGATCGGTGTCGGCATGATTGCGGTTGATGAGAACGGCCGCCGCTCCCGCAGGAAGGCGCTCTTTCACCACCGTCGTCCCGGGCAGTCGAATCGGAACGTAGTTCGCCCACACCTCGCCGCTAAAGGCGGCGGGATAATCCCTCATCGGAGCGCCGGCCGCGTAGACGACCGCTGCATGCCGCACCATCGTTCCGCGGAAGAGCTCGACCGCCGCATGCTGTTCTTCGACCGGCAGAGCGGCAAGCCGCGCCCGATGCGGCGTTTGCGCCGGCGCTCCACACTGCGGCAGATATGGCGCTTGACGCACCCACCGTCCGAACGACAAACCCGCGCCGTGCAAAAACTCCATGAACTGCGGCACTGAATAGGCGCGGTCGTTGGGATGCAGCAGCGCATCGGCAAGGCCGGCCGTCGTCGCGAAATCGGGCGATCGCGCCAATAACGGCGCAAGCGGATGATCGCGCGGCAGCGCCTTGAGCGTCGCTGCTAACTCGTCAATCTCTTCACCCGTCCACCCGATGCCCAGCCGCCGGCAATACTCTTGCAGCAAATAAATTCCGGCGCGCCCAAACGGCGCGTACACCATAACGTGCATTGCACCACCGGGCGCAAGAACCGCGCTCAGCGCTTTCAAACCCGCCGCCGGATCGGCAAGATGATGCAGCACCCCGGTGCAGACGATGTAATCGAAAGTCTGGCCGAGTTCCCCCGCGCGTTCGACTTCGAGGCGGCGCAGCTCGAGATTTTCCAGCGAATGCTTTTGCCGCAGTTCCCGCTCGAAGGCGATGCTGTTCTCGCTGACGTCAATGCCGGCGACCCGCGCGCGCGGCCAGCGCACCGCGTAATGCGCGGCCTGCGACGTTCCGCAGCCGGCCACTAGAATCGTGCGGTCGTCGCGGAAAGGTTCGCGCGGCCAAAAGAGGTGCGCGTCGGCTCGCCGCCGCGCCTCGCCCCACGCCCGCCGGTAGGGCTCGATGTCGTCGAAAGGCGGCGGATAGGGATGCGTCTCGTAAAAGCCGCCCACCCGAGCAGCGATGGCGGCTTGCGCCGCCATCGCATCGTGGTCGTTCACTGTGGGAGCCTAGCCGTGCGGCGTCTTCACCTGCTCCATAACGGAATCCAGGTTGAACGATGCGGGCTTTTGCCGCGGCGGGAACTTGGCGAAGTCGGCGATCTGCTGCGCGATGACCGCCTGCATGAGGTACATCTGCGGAGCGTGATCGACCGACCAATCCCAGTAGGTGTTTGAGTTAAAGTCGGCGCGCTCGAACGGATCCCGGCGGAGGTTGACCATGTGTGGGACCCGCAGCTTGACGAACGGCTGAGCCCATTGTTGCATCGTATTGGCAGGCTGCAGCGCCAGGTTGAACTTATAATCGCCGACGCGCACCGCGATGATGTCGCCGTCGTCGCTGAAGTAGACGACCGACTCTCTCGGGCTCGCTTTCGCTTCCCCGGAGAAGTACGGCATCATATTATAGCCGTCCAAGTGCACGTTGTACTTTTGCCCATTAACGGTCGTGCCTTTGAGCAGCTGTTCGGTGACGTCGGGGTTACCGGCGGCGGCGAGAATCGTCGGGAACATATCGATGTGTGAGACGATCTCGTTGTAGACCGTGCCGGGCTTGATTACGCCGGGCCAGCGGATGAAGCACGGCACGCGCCAGCCGCCCTCCCAGTTCGAGTCCTTTTGCCCGCGAAACGGCGTGTTGGCGCCATCGGGCCATGTGTCGTTCTCCGGGCCGTTGTCGGTCGAATACATCACGACGGTGTTGTCGGTCAGGCCCAGCTCGTCGAGCTTGTCGAGAATCATCCCGATCTGCTCGTCGTGCACGACCATGCGATCGCTGTACGGATCCTGCCCGCTCTTGCCGAGATTCTTCTCGGCCACGTGCGTGCGGAAGTGCATCGCCGTCGAGTTGTACCACATAAAGAATGGCTGGTCGGACTTGGCGACCTTCTCGAGCCACGCAATCGCTGCGGCCGTGATTTCCTCGTCAACGGTCTCCATGCGTTTCTTGGTGAGCGGTCCAGTGTCGGTAACCGTCTGCTTTCCAACGCGCCCCCAGCGCGGATCGACCGTCGAATCATCTTTATCGGTGGCTAAGCAATGCAACACGCCGCGCGGTCC
>DATAPM010000310.1:0-3321 GCA_036265225.1 Vulcanimicrobiaceae bacterium | reverse complement strand
CCGTATTCGATATACGCCCAGGCGCACCAAAGCGTAACGGTGCTCATCGCGCTCCTGGTCTGCCTCATCCCGACGACTATCGGCGGCTTGCTCTCGGCCATCGGTATTGCCGGCATGGATCGCGTCATGCAGCGCAACGTTCTGGCGATGAGCGGACGGGCCGTGGAAGCGGCCGGCGACGTAGACACGCTGCTGCTCGACAAGACCGGCACGATTACGCTGGGGAACCGCCAGGCCGTGGAGATTATCACGGCCACGGGCATCGAGAAGGCTGCCGCGGCGCGCATCGCTTTCCTGTCATCGCTGGCCGACGAAACGCCCGAAGGGCGCTCGATCGTGAGGCTGGCTCAGCAGGCCGGTGCGCGCGATACTGAAGCGCCGCAGGGTTCGGCGTTCGTAGCATTTAGCGCCTACACACGCATGAGCGGGCTCGACCTCGCCGATGGCACAAAGATTCGGAAGGGGGCACCCGACTCGGTGCTGGCCTGGATTCGCGATGCGGGAGGCGCTCCGTCGACCGACCTCTCGGCATCGGTCGAGCGCATCGCCCGCAGCGGGGGCACGCCGTTGCTGCTGGCGCACAACACCCTGGTCGTAGGCGTAATTTATCTCAAAGATATTCTGAAGCCGAACATGACCGAGCGCTTCGACCGGCTGCGGGCAATGGGCATTCGCACGGTCATGATCACCGGCGACAACGCGTTGACGGCGGCGACGATCGCCAAAGAAGCCGGCGTTGACGACTTCCTTGCCGAGGCCACCCCCGAAACTAAAATGGAGCTGATCAAGCGCGAGCAGGGTTCGGGCCGGCTCGTGGCCATGACGGGTGACGGAACGAACGATGCTCCGGCGTTGGCGCAGTCGGACGTCGGCGTGGCGATGAACTCCGGCACGCAGGCCGCAAAAGAAGCAGCCAACATGGTCGACCTCGACTCCGATCCGACGAAGCTGATCGAGATCGTAGAGATCGGCAAGCAGCTGCTCATGACCCGCGGCGCGCTGACGACCTTCTCCATCGCCAACGACGTGGCCAAGTACTTTGCGATCCTGCCGGCGATGTTCGCAATCGCCTATCCGGCGATGGCGGTCCTCAACGTCATGCGGCTATCGACCTCGCAGAGCGCCATTCTTTCGGCCGTCATATTCAACGCACTCATCATAATCGCGCTCATTCCGCTGGCTCTGCGCGGAGTGAACTACGAGCCGAAGGGCGCAAATCGCGTACTCTTTGAGAACACGATGATCTACGGGCTGGGCGGCGTGATCGTTCCCTTCATCGGCATCAAGCTGATCGACATGATATTGACGGCACTCCACTTGACGTAGGAAAGCGATACATGCTCAAGCATCTAAATACTGCCGTGCGCCTCACGATCGTATCGATCGTACTCTTAGGGGTGGTCTATCCGATGGCGATGACGGCCGCGGCACAGGCGATCTTTCCATGGCAAGCCAACGGGTCGCTGGTCACGGTGAACGGCAACGTCGTCGGCTCGACGATCATCGGCCAGTTGTGGACCAAGCCAAAGTACTTCCAAGGCCGTCCATCGGCTGCCGGCAAGGGATACGATCCGACTTCGACCGGCGGAACGAACCTTGGCCCGACCTCAAAGAAGCTCGTCGACGCGACGCGAGCCACGATTGCGCGGCTGAAGAAGGATAACCCCGACGCCGAAGGAGCGCCACCAATCGACCTAGTCACGACGAGCGGAAGCGGCATCGATCCCGACATTTCGCCCTCGGCCGCGTACTGGGAGGCGCCCCGCGTGGCAAAAGCGCGTGGCCTAAATGTCGCGACGGTGCGCTCGCTGGTCGCCAGTCACATTCAGGGACGCACGTTCGGCTTTCTCGGCGAACCCCGCGTTAACGTCCTCGAGTTGAATCTCTCGCTCGATGGTCTGGCCGCGCCGCACTAATGCTCACGATGAGATTTCGACGGCTTCTGGGGGACGAGCGAGGATAATCAGTTCGCGGGCGCCGGCGTCGAGCATTCGCCGCGCAAATGACGGACCCGAGAGCCAGCGCGGCGCGCGGCGCGTTCCGGCGACGGCGATCGTTGTTTCCGGACGCCGGCGAGCGATTTCGATGAGTCGTTGCGCCGGGTCGGCGGCCGTCTCGTCAATCCACTCGACGTTGGTTTTGCGCGCTTCAGCCTTCAGCTGCTGGAGCACGGCAGGATCGACTTTCTCGTTCGGCGCGACGACGTGCGCGATGGCGAACTCGATCTCGAGGCGCGCCGCGATGCGCCCGGCGCGGGCAATCATCGGCAGATCGTCGGCGCGGGAGCGGATGGCCAAGAGGATGCGTTCGAAGGGCGAGATGATGCGCCGGCGGTGCCGAGCGCGCCAGGCTTCGCGTAAGGCCAGCTCGCGCAGCGCGAAGAGGTTCTCGGTGCGAAAGAAGTTGGCGAGCGCGGCTTCGGTACGCTCGGACGAATAGATCTTACCTTCGCGCATTCGCTGACGCAGCGTCTCCGGCGTGACGTCGATCAGCGTGACGTCGTCGGCCAGCGAGAGGATTCCGTCGGGCAGCGTCTCGCGGACGACGGTACCCGTGAAACGGAGGATCGTGTCGCCGAGCCCTTCGAGATGCTGCACGTTCAGGGTGGTGATGACGTCGATTCCGGCGCGCAACACGGCGAGCACGTCGTGAAAGCGTTTGGGCGCCACCGAACCCGGCGCGTTGGTATGCGCCAGCTCGTCGATCAGCGCGACCTGCGGCTTGCGCGCGATGAGCGCGTCGCGGTCGAACTCGCGATAGGTGATGCCGTTGGCGGTAACGCGCTTTTCGGGAACGACCTCGAGCCCGTCGAGCAGTGCGGCGGTCTCTTTGCGGCCGTGCGTTTCGACAAAACCAACGACGACGTCAACGCCTTCCGCCTCGAGCTGGTGCGCGCGATCGAGCATGGCGTAGGTTTTCCCGGCGCCGGCGGCTGCCCCCAAATAGACGGTCAACTTACCATAGCCCACGCGAAGCCGGTCGCCGGCCGTTTGCGAATAAGGCGAACGCGCCGGATTTTCGCCAAGATACGTTTGCGTCGCGGCCACGATGAAGAGGTCGTAGGGAAGCGGTATATTGGCGAGCTTCGTGCCGATCTTACCGGTCGGCACGGCGACGAGCGAAGCGCGCAGGCGATCGCCGGGAAGGCTTGCGGGGTCGATCGTATCGTTCAGCATTTCGGCCCCGAGGTCGCGGCTCACGCGATCGAGCGCGGCGCGATCGACGCCTTGCGTCGGCACGACTTCCAGAGCTAAGTCGAGCGCCTGAACGATCGCTGCAGTGCGTTTGAGGTAAGGTACCGGATCGGTGTTCGAATAGACG
>DATAPM010000309.1:0-3609 GCA_036265225.1 Vulcanimicrobiaceae bacterium | reverse complement strand
CTCGCTGGCGTCAATTTGCAGGCGGCTCCAGTTGACGTCGCCGCTGAAGACGTCGGAGTACTGAGTGCGAAACATCTCCTCGCTAATGCAGCGCGCCATCGTTGCGTTGATCTCGTCGTCGTTCGGCCAGATGTCTCGCAGATAGACGGCTTCACCGTCCTTGGCGGTACCGATCGGCTCTCGGGTCAAGTCGACGTCCATTCGTCCGGCGAGGGCGTATGCGACGACCAGCGGAGGGGAAGCAAGATAGTTAGCCCGGACTTGCGGATGGATCCGTCCTTCGAAGTTGCGATTGCCCGAAAGCACGGCGGCGACGATCATATCTTGATCGGCGATGCTCTCGGCGACGTCGGCGGGCAGCGGTCCCGAGTTTCCGATGCAGGTCGTGCACCCGTAACCGACGAGCTCGAAGCCCAGCTTATCGAGGTACGTCTGCAGCCCGGCGGCGGCGAGATAATCCGTAACGACTTTCGAGCCGGGAGCGAGCGATGTCTTGACCCAGGGCTTGGTCTCCAGGCCCCGTTCGACGGCGTTGCGAGCGAGCAGGCCGGCGCCGATCAGCACCGACGGATTCGACGTGTTGGTACAACTCGTTATCGCCGCGATAACCACGGCGCCGTCGTAGAGGTCTTCCGTGGTCCGTGAGATCGTGGCGGTGCCCCCGCCGCCCTCGTCTTCAAATCGAGCCACGGCCCGAGTACTCTGTTCGCGCGCCGCGATCCATTCGCGAAGCGCCCCGTCGAACGAACTTTTCACATCGGCCAGCGCTACCCGGTCTTGCGGCCGGCGCGGCCCGGCGAGACTCGGCCCTACGCTCGACAGATCGAGCGAGAGCGTGTCGGCAAACTGCGGATCCGGAGACGAATCGCTTCGGAAGAGCCCTTGCGCTTTGGCGTAGGTCTCGACGAGCGCGACCTGCTCGCCGGTGCGGCCGGTCAGCCGCAGATACTCCAGCGTGCGATCGTCGATCGGGAAAATCGCGACGGTCGAACCGAACTCCGGAGACATGTTGCTGATCGTCGTGCGATCGACGACCGGAAGTGCGGTCAGCCCGCGCCCGTAGAACTCGACGAACTTTCCAACGACGCCTTTGCGGCGCAGCATCTCCGCCACCGTCAAAACCAGGTCGGTTGCCGTCACGCCTTCGCGCAGGTCGCCTTCTAAGCGGAATCCGACGACGTCGGGAACGAGCATCGTCACCGGCTGGCCGAGCATCGCCGCTTCGGCCTCGATGCCGCCAACGCCCCACGCCAGAACGCCCAAACCATTGACCATCGTCGTATGTGAGTCGGTCCCCACGGCGGTGTCGGGATAGGCGAGCGGTAACTCTCCCGATTCGCCCGCGCCGAAAATAACGCGCGCTAGATACTCGATGTTGACTTGATGCACGATGCCGGTTCCCGGAGGCACCACTCGCAGGCCGCGCAGCGCTTCTTGACCCCACTTCAAAAAGGCATAGCGTTCGCGATTGCGCTCGAACTCTAGGTCGGTATTCTTGGCCAGCGCCTCGTTGCTGCCGAAATAGTCGACTTGTACCGAGTGGTCGATGACCAGCTCCACCGGCTGCAGTGGATTGATGGCCTTGGCCTCACCACCCATCGTCGCCATCGCGTCGCGCATCGCGGCCAGATCGACGATGCATGGAACGCCGGTGAAATCTTGCAGCAGCACTCGTGCCGGAGTAAACGCGATCTCGCGTTCGCTGCGCTCGCCGCTCCAGCGCGCGAGTGCCTCGATATCTTCTTTCGTAACCGAACTTCCGTCTTCGAAGCGTAGAAGATTTTCCAAGAGAATCTTGAGCGAGAACGGCATTCGCTCGAGCGACGCAATACCAACGCGTTCCAGGGCGTCGAGCCGGTGGTACGCGTAGGATCGATCGCCGACTCGCAGCGTGTCGAGGGAACCGAAACTATCGAGGTGTGACTTCATCGGACAGCCGTACTTTGGGATCGCCCTCAGCGTAGCCTTCGATCCGTACCACCGCCCGGCCGGTGCACAGCCGCCAGAGCGGCTCGGCAACCAACGCCAAACGCCACGGCTGCAAATCGAGCGTGCGTTCGAATTCGCCGCGTTCGTTTGGAATCTCGCGCGCCAGCCGCTCCAGCGCCGCACGCGGAACAAGTAAGCTGGAGGGCAACTCGGCCGCGCGCGCGATCTCCGCGACCGCCGACCCGAGCAGTGCGGCGATCGCGTCGCGGGCCGGCGCCGACGGACGCGCCGGCCGTTGCGGAAGATCGGCTTCTTCCAGCGCTTGACCGCGCGCGACGGCTTGCAGAATCGCAGATCCAAGCTGTCGCTTCATGCCGGCGTCGAGACGGCGCAGCTGTCCGAGATCTTCTAAATGCGCCGGCTTGAGCGTGGCGAGACCCGCGACGACGTCGTCGGGGAGAACGTAGCGAACCGGAAGATCGCGTTCCCGCGCAACCCCATCCCTCAACTTCACCAACTCGTTGAGAATGCCGAGTTCGCGACGGCTCATGCGGGTTGCGCCTGGAATGCGCAAGTACGCCCGCCGCTCATCGGTGCGATACCGGTCGATGTCGCCGAGCTCGGCACACTCCTCGTAAACCCACGTATCTCGCCCTTTAGCCTCGAGCCGGTCGCGAAGCGCATCGTAGAGCGGTAAGAGGTGCGCGACGTCACCGATGAGATATTCGACCTGCCGCTCGGAGAGCGGACGCGTCGACCAATCGCTGACGGTCTGCGATTTCGTCAGCCGTACGTTGCAAACGGCGCGCACCAAATCTGCCAGCGAAATTTGCATGCCGTAACCGAGAAACGCCGCCGCGACCTGCGTGTCGAACACACGCGGCGGAATGCGATCGAAACGATCGGCAAAAATCTTCAAATCGGCCGAGAGCGCATGGCCGACCACCGTGGTTTGCGTCAGCGCATCGGCCAAAGAACGAAGATCGGGGAGGGCCAGCGCGTCGACGATTTCCGCCCCGTCATCGAAGGCTATCTGCACGAGCATCAACCGCGGCGAATAGGTTCGTTCGGCGTGGAACTCCGTATCGATGGCAACGCGTCCGGCATCGCGCACGCGCGCTACGAGTCGCTCGAGCTCGCCCGGCGAACCGACGATCGGCGTCGAGCTCATGGCGACCGCGCCGGCTCCGGCGATCGCGGCGGTTCCTGCCGTCGCCGGAAATGGAAGTGCGGACAGCGATGCGTCTGACAATAGTGACTGGCATAGTGACGGGCACGCGCTTCGTATCCGTGCAGCGCTATCGTTAGCCCGTCGCCGAAGATCGTCAGCAGCGAACAGATCGGAATTGCAATCGCGCACATCGTCCAGACGTGAACCCAGACCGGCACGCGAAAGGCGGCCGCGGTTGCCGTAGCCACGGTCCCACCGAACCCGGGAATGACGCGCACCGCCAGTAGAAACGCCGGCGAACCCACCGGGAAACGCTTGACCCAGCGCGGCAGGCGATGCAGGTACTCGTCGAGTTGCAAGAGCGACGAGGCGTGCAGATTGATCCAATAGCCGAATAGCGCCGCCCCAACGAGTCCGAAGATGTCGACGAGGGTGCCGGTGACGGGACCGAAGATCGCGCCGTTCATAATCGCCAGAGCGTCGGTCACTGAGAACGGCGCCGAGGCGAC